>JAFDEE010000036.1 GCA_019310525.1 Deltaproteobacteria bacterium
AAATACTTCAATGTATGGGGCCTCTGCCGCTTGGGATACCAAGCGGGGCGGTTGAAACTTTCGCCTTCCTTGAACTTGACCAAAATTGAGCATTTTTCAAAGGTCTTAAGGAGTCAGACTCAGGCCCCCGGCCGCCCCTCCCGTATGGAGGAAGGGCCCTCCTGCTGTTGGAGTCTCTCTAGATTTTCTTTGGCGAACTCAATCGTCGGATCAAGCTCCAGGGCGAAGCGGTAGTAAGCCTTGGCCTTCTCCCTGTCTCCCATTTCCCGGTAATTGCTTGCGATGTTGGCATAGTCGATGGCGGATCCGGGATCCAACTCCAGGACCCTTTGAAAACTCCGGATCGCCCTTTCGTGCTCCTTTAGTTTGAAATAGCAAAACCCCTTGAGATTGTAGATATCCGTCCTCTCTGTGTCGTAGCGTTCCGCCTCCTCCAGGGAAGAGAGGGCTTCCTGGTATCTCTCAAGATTTTTAAGGCTTTGTGCCATGTAAGAATATATAGTCGGCACGTCCTGTTCCTTGGGATTTAAATCCAGTGCCTTCCTAAAGCACGCCAGTGCTTGCTCTTCCTCGCCCATGGCCTGATGGCAGGTCCCCCTGTAGAAATGGACATAGTACTTCCCGGGCATCAATTCATCCATTCGTTCCAACTCCGCCATCGCCCGCTCAGGAGAATATTTTTCAGTCAACAACTTGGCCGTGAACATGCCCACGCCGGTATCTCTGGCCCTCTCCCTGAAGTGGGCCCCGGGGATGATGGTATAGAAGGAGGGGATCTCCAGGAGGGGATGCTTGATGTCAATAACCAGGACTTCCATACCGATTTTTTCAAGGGCCGATATGCAGCGCTCCACCTCGATGCGGATGTTGTCATGGGAGAGGTCCGGCATTGCTGAGAGGGGCTTCCCCGGGCCCGTTACCATGGCATACTTGGCCTCCTCCAGGGTCCGGAACTTCGGGAGACCGCTAGCCACGTAACAGGAGCCGGTGTTGAAGTCCCCTGCAAGCTGGGCCACCTCCGTAAGGGCACGGCTCAAGGCCTTCTGGGGACTGGGAGTGGTTCCGGCCGTCCATACGATTTCGCTGGATTGCGGGAAGGTTGAAGGATCATAGGCAAGCACACCGACGGAAGGGATCCCTGTGTCAAGAGAAAAATCCGACGCGAAGAGTCTGACCCCGATCTTCTCGTACTTTCCGATCATCTCGAGCACGAGGGGATCCGTTGCAGATCTGATGTCCAGGGCCTCCAGTCCCTTCTTTTCCTGGCTGATGATCGAGGAAACATGCCTTTCCACCACCTCGCAGATTCCTTGAAGCAGTGCCTCTTCGTTGCAGTTGCCGGCCGACGGACCGTTGAATTCATTGATTGCGAAAAACCAGTCAAAGGGGATCAGGACCTCCCGTTCCCTGGTCAAGTTGTAAGCCTCTGTCCAGCGCAAGGGTATGCCGGAAAAGACCTCCTTTGCCCTTTCCAGGTCGTCCGAGTCGTCATGGACCGAACGGGCGATGATTTCAAAGGGGAGCGCCCGGTCACTGATATTTCGGTACTCCTCAACGATAAAATTCCCGGGATTCTTGCTGAAACTGAAGAAGCTGAAACGTTCCGCGAGCTCCATGACCGCGCTTGCCTCCGCCTGCTGTGGAGTGCCTCCTTTTCCCATTTGTTTTTTCGTTCCAATCACCTCTTCTGCTTCCCTTCCGCAAATACTGAAATAGACCGGAATCCCCAGTCTCCCATTGTCGATCCGAAGGGTCGATTGGAGAATATCCAGACCGACCTTCCGGATCTTCTCCTTGAACCGGCGTACGGTTTCCTCGGGAGACCATATCTTGTCCTGGTCTTGAGTGTAACCTTTGTAAGCGTCATTCAAACGGATTTCATGGGTCATTGTTTCTCTCCCCGTATCTACTTTTTGATACAATCCCGGGCGAGTACGTTCTCACCTGAATCTCTCACTTCAAACGCCCTTCTTCAGTCCTTCTTCCCGTCAAGGGCGCGATTGAGGGCTCCCTGCCTATACCCCCCGAGGTCAAGAGCGACATGCAGAAAGCCGATCTCCAGGAGCCTTCGTGCCGTTTCCTGTCGAAGGCTCCCGGAGAGCATCTCGGGGATATCCTTCTCCTCCAGTTCTATCCTTGCCACGGCCCCGTGGTGCCTGACCCGGAACTGCCGGAAACCTTTCCCCGCCAGAAATTCCTCTGCCTCTTCAACCATTCGGAGGTCATCCATTGTAATGGGGCGGCCGTACGGGATCCTGGTGGCCAGGCAGGCTCCAGCAGGCCTGTCCCAGGTTGAAAGTCCCATTTCTCTACTGAGAAACCGAATTTCTTCCTTTCCAAGCCGAGCTTCCAAGAGAGGCGCAAGGATTCCCAGCTCCATTGTCGCACGGTTTCCGGGCCGGTAGTCTTCCATGTCATCGAGATTGGCGCCATGGGCCACCTTCGATATCCCCTTCTCGCGGGCCAGTGAAAGGATCTTTCGGAAGAGATCCCTCTTACACCAGTAACACCTGTCGGGCCCGTTGGCCAAAAATTCGGGGAGCCGCATTTCCCCGGATTCCAGCAAGGTATAGGGAATACCCCTCTCATCAAGAAAGGCGAGGGCTTCATCCAACTCCCGGCGTGGGTGAACAGGCGAGCAGGCCGTCACAGCCATGACCCTATCTCCCAGGGCCTCCTGGGCCGCCGCCAGAAGAAAAGAACTGTCCGTCCCCCCCGAAAAGGCGACCAAAAGAGAATCGAATGACCGGAGGCGCTCGATCAAAACCTTTTTTTTCTCGAAAGCAGTGATTCCTTCATTCATCACACGACAAAAAATCCAGAGTCTCTCCCTGTAGTCTCCCTTGATGGAAATAAAAACCTATAAGGGGATATTTCCCGTAAATTCCGGCGTAAAGCCACCCCCGGCCCTTCTGGCAAAACCGTACTTGTAGCTTGGGGGGCCTTTTGCAAAATCAACTTAGCAGATAGCGGCGGACCTTTCAAAGCAAATATGGACGCTCCATCTTTTCACCTTTGAGGATAAAAAGGCGGATATTCCCCGGGCAAAGGGGAGGGGCGGCTATATGGAAAAAACAGGGTTTATGAGTTCGTGCCCATCCATAAATGGCCAATTTCCGCAATCTCTGCGTCAGGCTCAAATTTTAATCCTCGAAATACTTCAATGTATTCCTGCGGTTAAAATTTTCGCCTTCCTTGACCTTGAACAAATTTTCTCATTTATGGATGGACACGAGTTCATTCCAGGAGGCTCCCTCCTTTATAGCGGGCTCGGGCGATACCGAACGGCCGAAAAGGGCGTGGAAAAAGGACTTTCGGCTGATTTTTGGGTTGAAATTTCATTTTGGATCGATTAATGTTCCCTGGAAATTCCGTTTTATCCTTGAACCACTTTTCAAAAGGAGGAGGAGCTATGAATAAGGGAGATCTGGTCAACGAAGTCGCCAAGGTCGTGAGCACCAAGAAGGAAGCCCAGGCCGCGGTGGATACCGTGTTCGCAAGCATCACCAAGGCCCTCAAGAAGAAAGACACGGTTACACTGGTGGGTTTCGGTACGTTCAAGGTGGAAAAGAGGAAGGCCAGAAAGGGAAGGAATCCCCAGACAGGAGAAGAGATCAAGATCAAAGCCAAAAAGGTTCCCAAATTCACCCCAGGAAAGGCCCTGAAGGACGCCGTCAAGTAGATATCCTCAAAGGAATTCCCGTGAAGCCCCCACCAGTCCCCCCCCTGGTGAGGGCTTTTTTTGAAGCAAATTTGCCGGGACAGGGGGGGGGGAGTAAGGAGCTTTCTTGATAGGGCCAAACCCCGGTAAATTACGAGGGTGGAGGGCTGTCTTTCTTCAAGTTGTCACCATCAAAGGAGGAAAACATGGCGCAAAAGGATACCTATGAAAGACTGGCTGAACGTCTGTCCCTGTTGGGGATGGGATTTCCGAAGGAAGAAACGCTTCTGGATATTCTTCGAGAGAATTTCTCTCCCCTGGAGGCCGAGGCGGCCCTTGCCCTTCCCACCCGCACCACGCCCCTGAACCCCGTGGAACTTGAAGAGATCGAAAAAGCCTCCTCTATTCCAAGAGAAGAATTGAAGGAGATCTTAGAGGGCCTTGTCAGGAAAGGCCTGCTTTATGCCGGAAAAACCGGATCGGGAGAAAGGGGCTATGCTCTCCATCAGGTGGGCTATGGTTTTCCTCAGACCTTTTTCTGGAAGGGAGAGGAGAGCCCCCATGCCCGGAAGATGGCGAAATTGACCGTGAAGTACTTCAACCGCAGGGTCGTGCGGGAGGGCTACACCGCGGATCCCAAACCCTACCGATATGTTCCCGTAAGGGAGGCGATACAAGGCTGGGGCCGGGCGGCGGTCTACCCCCACCACGCCATGGAAAGCGTGATCGACCAGGCGGACGTCCTTGCTGTGGGCCACTGCCCCTGCAGGATCATTTACCGGCTGAACGGAAGGACCTGCACCCATCCGACCGAGGTCTGCATCAAGTTCAACGATCTGGCCCGCTATGTAATCGACCGGGGGCTTGCCCGAGAAATCACCCGGGAAGAGGCCTGGGAGATCATCCGGTTAGCGGAGGAAGCCGGACTGGTTCATTTCGTAGACAATACCGAGAAGAACATACAGCACAACTGTAACTGCTGCGGATGCGCCTGCTGGAATGTCGGGAATATCCGAAGAAGAAAAATTCCCCGGGATGTGCTCATGGCCACATACTTCCTCCGGGAAACCCTGGAGGAGGAATGCACGGGCTGCGGTCTGTGTGCCGAGATATGCCCGGTGGATGCCATTCGAATGGAGGAAGAAAGCCCCGTCGTGGATACCGAATGGTGTATCGGATGCGGGGTATGCGTTACCAAATGCCCGACCGGGGCCGCAAGGATCGAGCTGCGAGCGGACCGCAGCGGTGAACTTCCCGCAAAAACCTTCCAGGGGCTCCACGAAAAAATTCTGAAGGCAAAGGGCCTGGCCTGACCATGAACAGAATTGTCTGTTTATGGATGCACACTATCTCCCTTCTTAACGATATTCCTTCAGTATAAACTGAACCTCTTCCCGCAAGTAGCGGAGGTAGTCCAGTTCCTCCTCGCCTGGCGCGGCCGCCCCGGACTTGATCTCTCTTCTGAGGATATCCAGGTCCCTTTCGAGGTCCAGGATGGCGTTCAACACAAGGTCCCCGTAGTCAGGGGCGGGTTCTGCCACCCCCGGGGCCTCCACGGCCATCTCCCTGGGCTTCAGGATCAGCCTCTCTTTCCACCTCGGCACGTGAACGGAGAGTTTCAAGTCCGCCCGGATTTTTTCCGCCAGGGTCTCGCTGGCCCTGGGTTCACCGTGGACCACAAAGACCCGCGGATTGCTCTCGAAGTGGGAGATCCAGTCCAGGATGTCCGCCTGGTCTGCATGGGCCGAGAAGCCCCCGATGGTGAAGACCTTTGCCTTGACCCGGATGTTTTCTCTGAAAATACGGACCTGCTTGGCCCCGTCCACAATTTTCCTGCCCGTTGTTCCCTGGGCCTGGAAACCCACGAAAACGATACTTGCCCCTTCCCGCCACAGGTTGTGTTTGAGATGGTGTTTGATTCGGCCGGCGTTGCACATTCCGCTGCCCGCGATGACGATGGCGGATCCCGGGGTCTCGTTGATCGCCATGGACTCCTTTGTGCTTTCAGTGAAATGGAGATGGGGCAGATCAAAGGGATCAAATCCCCTGTCCACGATCGCCCTTGCCTCGTCATCATAATACTTCTTGTTTTTACGGAAAATCTCAGTGGCCTTGATGGCCAGGGGGCTGTCCAGGTAGATCGGGATGTCGGGCAGCCGCCCTTCCCTGAAAGACTCGCCCAGGATATACAGGATTTCCTGGGTCCTCTCTACGGCAAATGCGGGGATAAGGATCTTCTCTCCCTTAGAAACGCTGAATTGAACGGCTTCGAGTAGTTCTTCCTTGCTCTCATCGAAGGAACGGTGAAGGCGGTCTCCGTAAGTGGATTCGATGAACAAATAATCGGCGTCAAAAATCTCATGGGGGTCTTTTACGATCAATTGATTCTTTTTTCCGATATCCCCGGAAAAGACTACCTTCAAGGTCTCCCCCCCTTCCTCGACCCAGAGTTCCAGAATAGAAGACCCCAGGATATGTCCCGCGTTTCTCAATCGTGCCCTAATCCCCGGCTCCACTTCCAGGATCCGGTCGCGCTCCACGGGAGCCAGGTACTTCAGGCTGTTTTCGGCATCCCGAGTCGTATAAAGGGGGAGAATACCCCCCCTGTCCTGCCGTCTGTTCTTTCGGGTCTGCCATTCCGCGTCCATCTCCTGGATGTGTGCCGCATCGAGGAGCATGATGGTGCAGAGCTCCGCCGTGGGAGAAGAGGTGATGATCCGGCCCTTGAAGCCGTCCTTTACGAGTTTGGGGATCTTTCCGCTGTGATCGATGTGGGCGTGGGTGAGGAACAGGGTGTTTACAGCACCCGGATCAAAGGCCCAGGGCTCACGGTTCCGGTCCTCCATCTCTCTCCCTCCCTGGAAGAGCCCGCAGTCCACCAGTATCTTCTTTCCCCTGGAACTTTCCACCAGGTAGCAGGATCCGGTCACGGTCCCCGCACCACCGAGGCAGGTCACCTTTAGCATTGACTTCTCCTTTCCTCTTCAGTTCTTCTTGAAATGAAACATATTCTCATCACTCTTCTTGCCCTGTAACGCTTCCAATGGGAAGAAGACAGAAAGAAACCGGCCGAAACACAGAGAACCCGTCGGCCCGGATGGCTGAGCGTATTCGGGGATTCCCGGTTCGCCACGCACAAAAAACCTATGTCGGCTTTTCGATTTCACGTCCTCTTACCGAAACGACCCCAGGCGCCATCTCCGGCTGGAACGCCGAGCCCTTCTCATCACCCGGGAGTAGAATACCGGATGCACTGTCCCAGGTAATTCTTAACAAGAAGGACGCCGGAATCTTCCCCCAGGATATAGCGGGGAAGAAGAGGAATCTTCCCTTTGCCGCCCGGGAGATCCAGGACGAAGTGGGGGATGCACATGCCGGAAGTATGCCCCTGCAAGGCCTCAATGATCCCAAGGCCCCGATCCAGGGGAGTCCAGAAATGGGCGGTGCCCCTCGCAAGGTCCGCCTGAAAAAGGTAGTAAGGTCTTACGCGGATCCTCAAAAGGTTTTGCATCAGGGCCTTCATGATGCCCGGATCATCGTTCACACCCCGCAAAAGGACCGTCTGGCAACCCAGAGGTATGCCGGCATCCGCCAGTCTCCGGCAGGCCTCAGCGGCCTCCGGAGTGACCTCGGCGGGATGGTTGAAATGGGTGTTGATGTATAGGGGATGGAAGGCCTTGAGAATACGCACGAGCCGCGAAGTCACCCGCTGCGGGAGTGTGCAGGGGACGCGGGTGCCGATTCTCAGGATCTCCACGTGGGGGATCTCTCGAAGCGCCTTCAAAATATCAAGAAGTTCCTCGTCCCTGAGCAGCAGGGGATCTCCGCCCGACAGGAGGACGTCTCGAACGGCCTTCGTGCTCCGGATATAGGAAAGTCCCTCCCTTATCGTCTCCTTACTCACCATGGAAGGTCGACCGACCTTTCTTTTCCGGTTGCAAAACCGGCAGTACATGGCGCATTGGGCGGACACGAGGAAGAGGACCCGATCGGGATACCTGTGGGTAAGCCCCGGTACCGGAGAGAGGTCCTCTTCCCCCAGGGGATCCTCGAATCCCCTGGTATCACGGATTTCCCGGAGATCGGGAACGGCCTGCTCATAGAGCCCGTCTCCCTTCTCCTTGATCAACCCAAGGTAGTAAGGATTGATACGCATGGGGTAGCGGGCCGTGACCTCCGAAAGGTCGCCGGTGGCCAGGTGGGCCGGGAGTTCGTCGGGACTCGTGATACTTCGCGCGAGGATCTCCCGCCACGTTTCTCGTGATCTCCCGGGTCTCCGGGTTCTTCGGGGGGCTCTACCGCCCTTTGCCCGCTCAATATGGGAAGAATGATGATAGATGGCGCTCTCCCTCCAGGTGGCCCCACTTGTAATGCAATTCGCCCGGTTTTTCAAGGAACTTAGGGGTACTCACGGCGTCCGGATTCCGGTTCCTCTGCTGCAAGGATGTGGTGAGCGGGTTTTAACATTGATAAAATCTTTGTTTACCTTTAGAATGGCTGAAAATTCAACAGATAGCGAGGCAGAAATGGATTTATTTCAGGCTATCATGGAGAGGAGAAGCACCAGGGCCTTTCTGGAAAAACCCGTGGAAAGAGAAGTCCTTGAATCCCTTTTGACATACGCCATCCAGGCTCCCTCCGCCATCAACATCCAGCCGTGGGAATTGACCGTCGTATCCGGAGAAGAGAAGAAGAGGCTGAGCAGGCTGCTGATAAAGAGGATGCGCGAGAGGAACATTTCCTGCGCTCCCGGGGCCAAAAGACCTTTGCCCGAGTACTTCGTGGACCGCCAGAGGGGCCTGCTGGAGAGCATGCGTCCTTACCTTCCCGAAGAACTGCCATTCCAGGAGTTCGTCAACGAGGGAAGCTGCAATTTTTACGGGGCCCCGACCGCCATCATCGTCTCCATTGACCAGGTATTCTCGAGTGCCCGGCTGACAGACATCGGAATCCTCGTGGGGTATCTCGTCCTGGCCGCCCACGGGCTCGGCCTGGGGACTTGCCCCATCGGCCTGATCACGGCCTTCGGCGATGACATCAAGGAGGAATTGAACCTCTCGGAAGACAAGCAGGTTGTAATAGGTATCGCCGTCGGATACCGGGATCCGGAAGGGCCGATCAACAAGTCCAGGTCCGAAAGGGTCCCTCTCAAGGAAGTGGTGACCTGGCGGGAATAGACCCCTGTCTGAATAGACCCCCGTCTCCCGCTTCCCCCCTTGGCTTCCGGGGCGGACACCTGATTTGATTCACCATGATAGGGGACCCCACCTTTGGGAGGGGGAGCATATCGCACCCGTTTCTCAGGGGATAAACAGGAGAATGGATGGAACCGATCCCATTTCACTGGAAAGGCGGGGAGGCCGTGCCTGGCCGGGATCGGGTACTAGGGTAAACCAACCTGGGAGTCAAGCCGATGAAAAAGAACAAACAGGTGGTCACCTTTCTTGGAAAGGACACGGAATTTGAAGGAAGGCTGAACTTCAACGGAAGCATTCGCATTGACGGTCATTTCAAGGGCGAAATCCACTCCGACGGAAACCTTATCGTGGGGGAAGAAGGGATGATCGAGGCCGATATGCACGTCGGATTCCTCGTGATCCGGGGGGAGGTCCATGGAAACATAATCGCCGATCAGCGCGTCGATATCCGGGCACCGGGTAAGGTTTTCGGAAACGTGCAGGCCCCTACAGTCGTGATCGACGAGGGTGTCATTTTCGAGGGTCAGACCCGGATGTATCAGGCGAGGGCAGTGCAGGCCGACTCATCGGATGTGGTGGATTCGGCCCAGTACGCCGGCGGTCCGCCCCAAAACCTGACGGCGATCTATGGGGTGATCAGCGAAGAGGGGACCGGGAAACCCATACGAAATGCCGAGGTGCGCGTAAAGGGTGACGAGAAAAAGGAGACCCAGTCGAATGCCTCGGGCTATTACGAGCTGATCCACCTCAGGGACGGGAAGTGGAAAGTCAAAGTCAAGGCCAAGGGTTATCGAAAGGTGGAATCGGTGATCGAGATATCCGGCGGCGGCGCCCATAAGCAGGACTTCGCCCTTCAACCCAAAAAGGGCCGTAAAGAGCCTCCCCGGGAAATCCCGACGTAAAACAGCGCACAGGGATCAAAACAGGACCTCCATGAGGCCGTTGATTGAATCCAGCCCCAGGAGTTCCATCCCTTCCTCCCTGCTTGATTCATGCTGGTTGGTAGTGGAAAGAATACACCGGGTAAACCCCATTTTTCTCGCCTCGTTGATGCGCATATGGGGCCGACTCACGGCCCGGATCTCGCCAGCCAAACCGACTTCTCCGAAAAGAACCGTGTTTTCCGCCACCGGCTTATTAATAAAGCTTGATATCAGGGCGGAAATGATTCCCAGGTCCGCCGCGGGCTCATCCACCTTCAGTCCTCCGGCGACGTTCACGAAGATGTCCTGGTCCCCCATCTCAATGCCCAGCCTCTTCCCGAGAACGGCCACCAGAAGCGATATCCGGTTGTGGTCCACGCCGATCGCCGTGCGCCTGGGCATACCCAGGGGACTGGGGCCTACCAAAGCCTGGATTTCCAGCAGGACCGGCCGGGTTCCTTCTATGCAAGGGATGACCACGGACCCGGACGCCCCCTCCGGCCTCTCCTCCAAAAAGATGCGGGAGGGATTGCCCACCTCCTCCAACCCCGTGTCCTTCATTTCAAATACACCGATCTCATTGGTGGATCCGTAGCGGTTCTTTACGGCCCGAAGGATCCGGAAGGCATGGGTCCCGTCTCCCTCGAAATACAGAACCGTGTCCACCAAATGCTCCAGCACCTTGGGTCCTGCGATGGCCCCGTCTTTGGTAACATGGCCGACCAGGAAGGTTGGTGTGCCCGTTTTCTTCGCCCAGGCCAGGAGCCGGGAAGCGACCTCCCTGACCTGGCCCACGCTCCCGGGAGCCGAGGAGAGCAGATCCGTGTAAAGGGTCTGGATGGAGTCCACCACCAGCAGGTCGGGGGGCATCCGCTCCATTCGCTCGAAGAGGTCCTCCAGGCAGGTCCCGGTGAGCACGTAAAGATCGTCTGAATGGACGGAGAGGCGTTCTGCCCGGAGTTTGATTTGCTGGGGGGATTCTTCGCCCGAAAGGTAGAGGGCCTTCAGCCCCTGGGTGGCGAATCTATAGGCGGCCTGGAGCACCAGGGTCGATTTCCCGATGCCCGGATCGCCCCCGATCAACACGAGGGATCCGGGAACAAGGCCCCCGCCCAGGGTACGGTCGAATTCCTGAATGCCGGTCCTGATCCTGAGCTCCGGGTCGAGGGGAACAGCATTGATGGGACGGGGATCCCCCATTTCCCGCAATGGCTCCCTTTCCCTTCCGGACCCCAAGGACTCCTCTACAAGGGAGTTCCACTCGCCGCAGTCGGGGCAGCGTCCCATCCACTTGGGGGATTGGTAGGCACAGTTCTGACATACGAAAAGAATTTTTTTCGACTTCACCATCGGATACCCTGAAAGGCTCTTCATGGAGACCTTTGAAAAACGCCCCCTTTTGCCCAATCTCTGCGCCTGCCTGTGCCGGGCCTATCTGCCGTTCCGACGGGACAGGCAGGCACGGCAGACAGGTCAGACTCAAATTTTAATCCTCGAAATACTCCAATGTATTCCTGCGGTTAAAATTTTCGCCTTCCTTGACCCTTGGACAAAATTGAACATTTTTTAGGTTTTCACCCTCTGCCGGTATCTTGGAAAAGAAACCGGTAGCATTGTTTTTCATGGGAGGGAAGGTGTCAACGAAAATTATGTCTTTTTGAAACCTCAGGGCGAAGAAGGCATCTATAGTACCAGCCCCCGGGGTCACCTTGTTGACAAAGGGCTTGGGCGGTGTTACGGTTTAAGCTGTCATTCAAAGCATTTAGTCATGGAAAGGAGATCTTTCTTATGGGAAACGTAATGGAAGTCACTGACGAAACCTTTGAGGCGGAAATCGAGAAGTCGGAGATTCCCGCCATGGTGGATTTTTGGGCCGATTGGTGTGGGCCTTGCAAAATGATCGGCCCTGTGGTGGAGGAACTCGCTGCCGAATACCAGGGAAAAATCAAGATCGCCAAGATGAATGTGGACAACAACCGCGAAACCCCGGCAAAGTTCGGTATACGAAGCATTCCCACCCTCATCCTGTTCAAGGGAGGGGAAGTCGCCCAGACCATCATCGGGGCTCAACCCAAAAGTTATATCGAGGAAGAGATCAAGAAGGTCCTGTAGATGCACGATGTAATCATCATAGGCGGAGGGCCTGCAGGGTTGACTGCGGGCCTTTACAATGCCCGGGCGAGACTGGATGTCCTGCTTCTTGAAAAGTTGAGTCCAGGAGGCCAGGTACTTACGACCGATTGGGTGGAAAACTACCCCGGTTTCCCTGAAGGCGTCTCCGGATTTGAACTCATGGACAGGATGAGACGCCAGGCCGAAAACTTCGGTCTCGTGATAAAAAACAAGGAAGTACTGGGCCTTGAATTCCACGGGGCCCGGAAAGTGGTCCGAACCTCTGATGAACATCTTGAAGCCAAGGCCCTGATTCTCGCATGCGGGGCGACCCCCAGGAAACTGGGGATCGAGGGAGAGGACCTCCTTGTAGGCAAGGGGGTCTCTTACTGTGCGACCTGTGACGGAGCCTTCTTCCGGGACCAGGAGGTTGCGGTGATCGGTGGAGGGGATACTGCCGTGGAGGAAGCCCTCTTCCTGACACGTTTTGCAAGTAAGGTCACCCTGATTCACCGAAGGGACGCCCTGCGGGCCACAAGGGTATTGCAGGAAAGGGCCATGGCGGAGGAGAAGATTGAATTCCTGTGGGATACAGTGCCTGTGAAGATCCTCGGGAATACCGCCGTGGAAGGGATTGAACTAAGAAATGTCAAGACCGGCGAGACTTCAGAAAAGCAGGTCAAAGGGATCTTTGTCTTCATCGGAACGAATCCCAACACCGAGCTGGTGAAAGGCCTTCTCGAACTGGATGAGAACGGATTCATCGTCACCGACAACAAGATGGAAAGCTCCGTTCCGGGCGTTTTTGCAGCCGGGGACGTTCGCTCCAAGCTTCTTCGCCAAATTTCCACCGCGGTGGGAGAAGGAGCGGCGGCCTCCTTTTCGGCCGAACGGTACCTGGAAGGTCTTGGTTCAGGGTAGGGGGAATGACCATGCCCACATCATGGAAGGTTTTGAAGCTATTGGTTTTAAGTCTTGCTTCGGTTTTCCTCCTCGGAGGATGCTCGATGATCGACGATTATCTCTTCGGGGGGGGGGAAGAAATGAATCCCGCCGAACTCATGGCCCGGGGCATGGAAAAGATGGACAAGGGCCAATACAAAGCGGCCGTAGAGTCCTTTCAAATGATCAAGGACCGATACCCTTACAGCAAATACGCCGTCCTGGCGGAGCTGAGGATGGCCGACGCCCTTTACCGGACGGAAGAATACGATGCCGCCTTTGAGGCCTACGATGAATTCGAAAAACTCCATCCCAAGCACAAGCATATCCCTTACGTCATTTACCAAAAGGGCATGTGCCACTTCAGGCAGATGCGGAGCAACGACAGGGAGCAGTCTCACACCCTCCGGGCAAAGGAGGAATTCGAGCGCCTGATCCGGCGTTTCCCCAGGGATGACTATGCACACCTGGCCCGAAAAAATATACGAAAGTGCCTGATTTTCCTTGCTGAATACGAACTCAACGTGGGCCATTTCTACTTCAAGATGGGAAAATACAAGGCGGCCCTGGCCAGATACGATTATATCATTAAAAATTACCCCGACATGGGACAATACAGCGAGGCCCTGGAATACATCAGCCGATGCAAACAGAAGCTTGCGGAAGGAGAAAAGAAGAAAGAAAAAAAGGGGTGAAAGTGAAAGGTGAGATGTAAGCCTGGGGGCGTTTCGAGAACGAAGCCCCCCCAGGTTGTTTACTTTCGTGAACCTAATGAACCTCCCTCAGGCAAGCCGCAGGGGATCATAAGTTGTTCTGGTCTTTTCAACGCAGCAAGCTGCGGGGAATCAGGCCGTGAGAAAAATTAAAGCCCCTCGGCCACCAGATCGAATGTAGAGGAGAGTGCTGAATCCAGGGCCTCCGGCCTGCTCCCTCCCCCTTGGGCCATATCCGGCCTGCCGCCGCCTTTTCCGCCCACCTTTTCGGCCAATCGGCGAATGATTTCCCCTGCCTTGAAACGCTCCTGCAAGTCGTCAGTGACGATGCAGATGAGGAGGGCTTTGTCCGGCCTTTTGGACCCTAGTACCGCGATTCCGGAATCCAGTTTCTCTTTCACCCGGTCGGCGAATTCCCTCAGTTCGCGGGGTGAGTCAGCATCCACTTCACGAACCAGCACCTTGACTCCTCCAACCTCACGAATCCCTGAGAGAAGGTCCCCGGATTGCAGGGAACGAAGCCTGGCCTTCAGGGACTCTATCTCGCGGTCCATTGATTTCTGTTGTTTCAAGAGTCTCTCGGCCCGGTCCTTGAGTTGATCCGGGGAAGTCTTCAAGAGAGAAGAGACCTCTTTCAGCTCGCTTTCCTGAGACTGGACGAATTCCAGAGCAGCCTCGCCGGTCAGGGCCTCGATTCGCCGCAGATTGGCCCCAACGGCACTCTCACTCACGATCTTGAAAAGGCCGATGTCTCCCGTTCTTGCCGTGTGGGTTCCTCCGCAAAGTTCCATGCTCACCCCGTCCCCGATCCGAACCAGGCGAACCCTCTCCCCGTACCGTTCTTCGAAGATGGCCATGGCCCCGGTATCCAGGGCCTCCTGCCTGTCCATCTCTTGGATGGAAAGGGGGTGGTTTTCCCGAATACGCCGGTTTACGAGACGTTCCACTTCCCGGAGTTTTTCGGGATCCACCTGGGTAAAATGGCTGAAGTCGAAGCGAAGGCGCTCCGGGGAAACCAGGGAGCCGGCCTGTTTGACGTGGTCCCCGAGGACCTCCCTCAGGGCCGCGTGGAGAAGATGGGTGGCCGTGTGGTTGCAGGCCGTGGCCCTTCTCTTGGCGGCGTCCACCCGGGCCTCAACCAGATCACCCTTGGAGAGCCGGCCTTGCAGGACTTTGCCCTGGTGGACGATGAAGTCCTGGCCGAATTTGAGCGTTCCCAAGATCTCCACCTGCAGGTTCTCACCGCTGAGCCAACCCTTGTCCCCGACCTGTCCCCCGGCCTCGCCGTAAAAAGGAGTTCGGTCCAGAAGCACCTCCACCTCGTCTCCCGCACCGGCGGAGGGCACCTCTTCACCCTCCATGAGAAGGGCCGTCACCTCGCAAGGGGAGACGAGCTGCCCGTAGCCCACAAAGACGCTGGAAAGACCCTCCGCCGCCAGTTTGCGGTAGACCTCCGGGATCTCCTCTTCCCCGCTGCCCTTCCAGGACTCCTGGGACTTTCGCCGCTGCCGGTCCATGGCCTCCTCATAACCCGGAAGATCGACCCGAAGCCCCTCTTCCCTGGCAACGTCCACGAGGATGTCGACCGAAAGCCCGTAGGTATCGTAAAGTTTGAAGGCCACTTCTCCCGGGATGGTGTCTTCTCCCTTGGTTCTCAGGGTCTCGATCTCTTCTCTCAATACCCTCATGCCATGGTGAAGGGTATCGGCGAAACGTTTTTCCTCACTGAGCACGACACCCTCGATGAAGCTCCTGGAAGCCGTCAGTTCCGGGAAGTCTCCGCCCATAAAATCGATCACCTTGTCCGCGATGAGGTGAAGGAAGGGCTCCTCGATGCCCAGGACCTGCCCGAACCGGATGGCCCTGCGGATAATCCTTCTCAGGACATAACCCCTACCCTCGTTGGAAGGCATCACGCCGTCCCCTATGAGAAAGGCGGCTGCCCGGGCGTGGTCGGCGATCACCCTGAAGGATACGTCCTGCCGGGTCTCTTCTCCGTATTCCTTGCCAGCGATCTCGGAGATCCCCCGGATGATGTCCCTGAAAAGATCCGTATCATAATTGCTCTTTACTCCCTGGACCACGGCGGCCAGTCTCTCAAGTCCCATGCCGGTATCGATGCTGGGCCTTGGGAGGGGATGAAGGGTGCCGTCGGGATCGCGATTGAATTGCATGAAGACCAGGTTCCAAATCTCCAGGTAGCGGTCGCACTCGCACCCGGGTGCGCACTCAGGTCTTCCACAGCCCACGGACTCTCCTTGATCGATCAGGATTTCCGAACAGGGCCCGCAGGGTCCCGTATCCCCCATGGCCCAGAAATTGTCCTTCTCCCCCAGGCGGACGATCCTCTCGGCGGGCACGCCGATCTGCTTCTCCCATATTTTGTATGCCTCGTCGTCTTCCCTGAATACGGAAACATAAAGGCGGTCCGCCGGCAGCCCGTAGCCTTCCGTCAGCAGTTCCCAGCTCCAGGATATGGCCTTCTCTTTGAAATAATCACCGAAGGAGAAGTTCCCGAGCATTTCAAAGAAGGTATGATGTCTCGCGGTATATCCCACGTTCTCCAGGTCGTTGTGTTTCCCCCCGGCCCGGACGCACTTTTGGGAGGTCACAGCCCGGTTGTAGCTCCTCTTCTCCTCTCCCAGGAACAGCCGCTTGAATTGCACCATGCCGGCGTTGGTAAACAACAGGGAGGGATCCTCCCTGGGGATGAGGGGGGCGCTGGCGACCCTCTCATGCCCGCGTTCCGTAAAAAAGTCGAAAAATTTCTGCCTGATTTCTCTGAAATCCATTGATCAATCCTTTGCCTTCTTTTCTTCGGCTTCCTCCTCTGTCTTGATCAGGCCGGTCTTTTCCCTGATCATACGGGTAAGACGCTCCAGGGTGTCCCGGTTTTCCGCAAGGAACCGCTTGACATTCTCACGGCCCTGACCCAGCCGTTCTCCTTCAAAGGAATACCATGCTCCGCTCTTCTCCACGATTCCCATGGAGACGCTCAAGTCCAGGATGTCTCCTTCCCTGGAAATGCCCCTCCCGTAAATAATATCGAATTCGGCCTCCTTGAAGGGGGGGGCGATCTTGTTTTTTACTACCTTGACCCGGGTCCGGTTCCCAACCACCTGGTCCCCTTCCTTGATGGCCCCTATGCGCCGGATATCCAATCGCTGGGAGGCGTAAAACTTGAGCGCATTGCCGCCCGTGGTGGTCTCGGGGCTCCCGAACATGACCCCGATTTTCATCCGGATCTGGTTGATGAAAATAACGCAGGTCCTGGACTTGCTGATGGTGGCCGTGAGTTTCCGGAGGGCTTGGGACATAAGACGGGCCTGGAGCCCCACGTGCTGGTCTCCCATCTCTCCCTCAATCTCGGCGCGAGGGACGAGCGCGGCAACGGAGTCGATGATCAAGACATCGATAGCTCCGCTCCTTACCAGGATTTCCGCTATGTCCAGGGCCTGTTCCCCTGTATCGGGCTGGGAGACGAGCAGGCTGTCCACGTCAACCCCGAGCCTCCTGGCATAACCTACGTCCAGGGCGTGCTCCGCATCGATAAAGGCCACCATGCCGTCCAACATCTGGGCCTCTGCGGCGATATGGAGAGCGAGGGTCGTTTTTCCAGATGATTCGGGACCATAAATCTCCACGACCCTTCCTCTGGGTACTCCCCCGACACCGAGAGCCAGATCCAGCGCCAGAGAACCGGTCGGGATGGCCGGGATATCCACCACCCTTTCCTCGCCCATCTTCATAATGGAACCACGGCCGAACTGCCTTTCGATTTGGGAAATGGCCTGTTGAACCGCTCGTTCCCTATCCGATTGCTTTACCATGCATTACCCTCCCTCGCTCGGGCCTTTGGCCGGCATCCTCAAAAAACGGGCGAAGCGGGGAAAAGACCTTAAAAATTGAGGATTCACGCCGGCCGGCCCTTCCTGTTTCAGGACCGAAACTCCTGCGATCCGGCAAAACTCATTGATTTGCCGGTGAAAAAACAACGCCGATCAAGGTTCATGTTTAAGGTTATACGTCCCAAAGTAAATCAACCTCTCCTGTATAAACCAGAAAACGCCGCACGGCAATACCCGAGGATTCGACATGAAAACCCCTGGGAGGACATCCCTTACACACCTTTCAGTCCTTACTTCTTCCCGACAAGGGGCCACTCTGCCAATCGCGAATAGATCGCACCGGTCGGCTTCAAGGTGCTTTTGAAAAAGGTCAGCCGATCCAATCGGCACTCGGGACCTTCCAGATCCCGATATTTCGAGAAAATTTCCTCCAGCGGAGAACCGGGGCCGGGAGGCCTTCTGAAGCGGCCCAGGGTAAGATGTGGTCTGAAGGGCCGATCTTCCCGCTCCACCCCGAAATCCTCCAGTGCTTCCCGAAGGGAATCCCTGAAGGCGGAGAGCCTTTCCCCTTCCCCCCTGAGCCCGATCCACAAGACCCTGGGTCTTCGGCTGTTTGGGAAACAACCTATTCCATTCAGGGAAAGGCGAAAGGGTCCGTATCCTTCGCAGACGACCCTGAGCTTCTCCTTTATGGGATCAACGTCTCCGACAGGGATGTTTCCCAGGAAGACCATGGTCAGGTGGATATTACCAGGCCTTACCCACCGCGCCTCCAGCGGGGTCTTCCGGAGATCCGCCGCCACTGCGTCAATGGCGGCCATCATCTCCCCGGGCAGTTCAAATGCCAGAAAGGAACGGATTTCCATCCAGATAACGTCTCAGCCAATCCAAGGCCATCATGGCCGTATTTTGCTTGATTTGGATCCTGGTGCCCCAGAATCGATATCTCCGGGAAAAGGTCTCTTTCGATTCCGTCAAAGCAATATGGACCGTTCCCACGGGTTTGTCCCTACTTCCCCCGTCGGGCCCCGCTATGCCTGTCACGGCAAGACCGATATCGGTCTTCATTCTGTCCCTCACTCCACGGGCCATCTCCCGGGCCGTCCCGTCGCTCACAGCGCCCACCTTCTCAAGGGTCCTTGGAGACACCCCCAGCAGGTCCACCTTGGCCTGGTTGCTGTAAACCGTCATGCCGCCCATAAAATAGGCGGAACTTCCAGGAACATTGGTCAAGAGATGTCCGATGAGCCCCCCCGTGCAGGACTCGGCCACCGACACCGTCATGGCCTTTTCCCTCAACCGTTCACCGACCACCGATTCCATGGTCTGGTTCCCTGAGGTGAAGATGTAAGGATCCAGGATCTCCCGGATTTCCTTCTCCATTCGATCCAGTTCCTCCGTCACCCCGGCCTCGTCACGCCCACGCAAGCTCATGGTGATATGATTTTCCGGAAAATGAGGATAAAACCCAAGGATCACGTCCCTGCGCTTTTGGAGTAGTTCTTTCAATACATCTGCTATCTTTGGTTCGCTCAGCCCGTAAAGCTTCAGGATCCTTTGCCGCATGACCGGAAGCGTTTCATACCGGGCCAGGATTTCGGGGAGCACGAACTTATCCATCAAAAAGCGCATCTGATCCGGCACCCCGGGAAGAAAATAGAGGCGGACACTGTCCTTGGATAAGGAGAAACCGCAGAAATTTCCTTCGGGATGAAGCATGCTGGAACCTTCCGGCATCCAAGCCATCTTCTCCAGGGATGGAGAAAGCTCGATTCCCCTGACCTCCACATATTTCTTGATCCGTTGAAACATCTGCTTATCGAAGCGCAGGGGTCGATCCAAGGCCTGGGCCGCGATCTCACAGGTCATGTCGTCTTCCGTGGAACCGAGTCCCCCCGTGACGATAACGAAACGGGAATCCCTGACAGCCTCGGTAAGCGCCCTTGAAACCCTTTCGGGGTCGTCCCCCACAGTGGTGATACGGGTCACCTTCAGGCCCGACGCCGTGAGCCTTCCTGCGGCATACCAAGCGTTAAGGTCCATGGTCCTGCCGGAAATCAGCTCATTTCCGATGGTGATGATCTCCCCGTACATCGGTCCTCTCTCCCGGGCCGGGGTAACTCCCCCCGGTGCAGAAAAGCAGAGAATCAAAAGATCCATAGAAAAAGCCTCAGGGCCAGGTTGGCATAAAGCCCTGCCATGAGGTCATCCAGGAGGATCCCCTTGCCCCCTTCAAACCGTTCGAGTCTTTTTACGGGATAGGGTTTGAGGATATCGAAAACGCGAAAGAATACGAACCCCGCCGCCAGGGTCGCTCCGCTTATGGGGACGAGGAAAAGAGTTACAAGGAACCCGGCGACTTCGTCAATTACGATCTCCCCGGGATCCGGCCTGTCTAAAATCCTCGCCGCCTTTCCCGAACTCCAGAGGGCCAGGAAGATAAAAAGTACAAGCGCTGTCACGGCCCACGGAAGCCCCAAGAAAGAAAAGGCCACCGCCAGAGGAACGGCCCCCAGGGTCCCCATGGTCCCGGGCGCCCTGGGAACAAGCCCCATGCCGAACCAGACCGACAGCCATAAGGCCGTTTTTTCGGAAAAATCGGCTTTTTTTAAAGAGTTCCAGAAAGCCAACCTATCAGATTGAAGAGCAGACATCAAGACGCTATTCCGTTATTTAGGGCCCATCCATAAATAGGCAATTTTGTTCAAGGTCAAGGAAGGCGAAGATTTTAACCGCAGGAATACATTGAAGTATTTCGAGGATTAAAATCTGAACCTGACCTGTCTATCGTGCCTGCCTGCCCCTTGGAATGGCAGATAGGTCCGGCACGGGCAGGCGCAGAGATTGGGGAAAAGGGCCATTTATGGATGGGCACTATTTAGGGCAGGGAACCGAAGGTTCCTCGCTCTTTTATGGTCATTGTTTGAACCCGGATTATGCAATTGCCAAGTTTGCCGAAGATGCAAGGCGTAAGGTGCCCCAGACTACTTTAGTACTTCGAGCGCCTTACAACGCAGCAGATTCGGCAAAATCGGCAATCCCGAAGGGTGACAAATTTTGAATAGATTTGATGTTTCCTGACTGCACCTTTTTGGTGAATGTAATCTGGCCTGGAGAGATATCCAACAGTCTACAATCATTAAACAAATGACTTCTTTCAAAATTTGTCATGCATAATCTGGGTTGAAAGCTCTCTCCCGAGTTCTTCCCCTCACTTCCTGCCGGTGGAAATGATCCAGGCGTAGATTTCCTTGAGCGGGACCCCCTCCCGTTCGGCTATTCTCCTGCAGGCCTCGTATTCGGGGACTGGGGTCCATCGACCATCCGGCCCTTGGACCCGCTTCACAGCCAGTTTGCCCCAGGGGCTTTCCAACTCCTCCTCTAAACGCGGGAGAATCCGCCTCCGGACGTGCTGGAAGCGCACCCCCAAGGTGGTACTTTCCCTGAACAAGATCTCCATCAGGGCATCCCGCCGGCTTGGGGGTCCCAGCACCTGGACCAGGATACCGGGTCGGTTCTTTTTCATATACGCAGGGAGAAAAACCACGTCCAATGCCCCTGCGTCGAAAAGCCGGTCCATAAGGAACCCGAGCCATTCCGGATTCGTATCATCCAGATTCGCCTCGAGGACGGCAACGGTGTCTCCTTCCCGTCCGGATTGAGACCTTCCTACCAGGATTCGGAGGAGATTTGGCCTGTCGGGCAATCTTTGCGTGCCCACCCCGTATCCCACGTCCTCAACCGTCATTGCCGGCATGCCCCCGAACCCTTGAACGAGAGTCTTTAGGAGTGCCGCGCCTGTGGGGGTGACCAGTTCGGCCCGTAGTCCTGAATCATAGACGGGAGCCCCCTTGAGAATCCCCAGGGTGGCCGGGGAGGGAACGGGAATGGTTCCGTGACGGGTCTCCACGAATCCCGAGCCCAGAGGCAAGGAAGAGGCCCATAGGGTATGGATCCCCAAGAACTCCAGTCCGAACACGGCCCCGGAAATATCAACGATGGAATCCACGGCCCCCACTTCGTGAAAGTGCACCTTTTCGGGAGAAAGGTTGTGGATCCTGGCCTCCTCCCGGGCAATGGTTTCGAAAACCTCCAGAATCTTCTCTCTGGCGCCGGAACTGAATCCGGAGGACTCAAAGATACTCCGAATATCAGGGAGGGTTCTGTGGGGCTGACGGACTTCCTCAACCTCCACGAGAAAACGGGTTCCGAAAAGGCTGTTCCGTTCTTCTTTTCTGGCCTCAATCCGATAACCGGAAAGGGGAAGGGAAGATAGGACCCCTTCAAGCTCACGGATGGGCAGCCCCAGATCCAGCAAGGCGCCGACCAGCATGTCCCCGCTGATCCCGGAAAAACAGTCAAGATAAGCTGTTTTCATTCATCCCTTCCTTCAACCCGAACCTGCTTCGTTATCGACCGGGTACTATAAAAAATCCAGCACGGTCGATACCTTGCACCTCCGGCAAACTCGACGCCTCCAGGATTCAGGTTCGATTCATTCCGTCCCGAATCCTTGATCCCTATGCCCGCAAAAAATCCGATTGAAATCTCCGCTGGAAAGAAATGAATTTCCCCCCATTCCCCGAATGGGACAATAAACCAAAAATATGCGAGGCCTCAATGAAAAATCGGGCAGGGATCCATAAGTCCCCGCCCCTTTCCCAATTTCGATTCCTTCGAGCAGGCATCCCGGCATCCATCTCATGCCCCACTCCTTACGGCCCAAGATGTCACGAGGTCTCGGGGGAGCCGCCCCCGAAAGGACGCCTTCGACGAAAATCCGGGAAAAATGGGGACGGTGAAGGCCCCCTTCCCCGGGGAGATTCCGGAAACTGAACAAAAAGACGGTCGAACCCGAGGTCGAGGGCATGATTGTATATCGTCTCGAATTCCTCCCTTTTCAGGTATCGGTTCAGATCATCGTCCTTCTGGGGAAGGGCGGGAGTGTACTGGGACATGAGGCTCAGGGGAAGATGCGGACCGAATTCCAGGAAAAGGGAGGTAAGGGCATCCAGGGAATTCTGGATCTTTCCGGGAAGGATCAGGTGCCGGACCAGAACCCCTCGTCGCGCCACGCTCCTCCCGGTCTCAAAGGAATCAAGGAAGCCTTTCTGGCGGACCATTTCAGAGATGGCATCAAGGGCCACGGCCGGGTAATCCCTGCATTTCGAGAACCTCCTGGAAAGGAACGCGTCCGCATACTTGAAATCCGGAAGGTAGATGTCCACTACGTCCCGGGCCATCTCAAGCATCCTCTTCGACTGGTATCCGGACAGATTGTAGACGATCGGGAGTTCGTATCCCTTGCCCCGAAGAGCGGAGACCAGGTGATGGACGTGGGGGAAAAAATGATCAGGGGTCACTAGGTTGACGTTATGGACCCTGTCCTCCAGGATCATCGCCTCAACTCGCTGGATCAGACTCCCTATAGTAATCTTTTCACCCAACCCTCCCCGTGAGATCTGGTGGTTCTGGCAGAAGGAGCACTGAAGTGAGCAGCCGGAGAAGAAAACGGTTCCGGACCCATGCACCCCCGAAATCGGAGGTTCTTCACCGAAATGGGGGCCCACGTAAGATACCCGAAGCAGAGAGCTTTCCCCGCAATATCCCAAACTGACCCCTCCCGTTCCTTCCGCCTCTTCTTCTAGGCGGTTCACCCTGCATTCCCTCGGGCATAAGCGGCAAGATTCGTAACAACCGTAAACACCCAAGGCTGTCCCAGTCACCGATTTTTCAGAGATCTCCGCTATCATCGACCCGTCCCTTACAATATTTCAATTCAAATAATGTATACCATCCATTGGAAAAAAGGGACACGAAAAGGAAACTTGATAATAGGAACGACTTATTTTATTGTGCAACACCTATGTCGGGATAATAATTCTGACCCGTTCAGACTCGAACCAAAATCTTGAAATGAAAAAGAGGTGAACCTATGGAATACTCGGTAAGCCCCGGAGGAGAGAGATTCAAACTTCCGGAAGAAGAGGATTACCGCAAGGAATTCGAAAGACTGTCAAAGCTCGTCCAGGAACACCGGTCGGAGGGGCGGGAAATCGTGGTGGTCATGGGCCTGGGATTTGTCGGGGCGGTCATGGCCGGGGTCATCGCCGATTCGGTGGACAAGGAAACCGGGGTCCCCAACAAGTTCGTCATCGGGATGCAGAGGCCGAGCACGAGGAGTTTCTGGAAAATCCCCCTCCTCAATCGTGGAATCTCTCCGGTCAAGGCCGAGGACCCTGAGGTGGATCCGATGATTGAGCGCTGTGTCAATCGGAAGAAGACCATGACCGCAACCTTCACTTACGATGCTCTCAAGCTCGCAGATGTGCTTGTGGTGGATGTGCAGTGTGATTTCGTGAAGCAGGACCTGGGCAACCTGCGAAGCGGACAAGCAGAGATCAGCGCACTGGAGGAAAGCTTCAAGATAATCGGGCAAAAGATCGATCCCCGGTGCCTGGTACTGATTGAAACCACTGTCCCGCCCGGAACTACCGAATACGTAGCCTATCCCCATATCAAGAAGGCCTTTAAGAAGAGGGGCATCCAGGAAGAGCCCTTGCTGGCCCACAGCTTCGAGCGGGTTATGCCGGGGAGGAATTACGTGAGTTCCGTTCGGGACTTCTGGCGGGTCTGCAGCGGTATCAATGAAGAAAGCAAAAGGCGGGTCACCCGATTCCTCTCCGAGGTCCTTAACGTGGATGACTATCCCCTGACGGTGCTGGAAAGGCCCATTGAGAGTGAAACCTGCAAGATCGTGGAAAACAGTTACCGGGCCACGATCCTGGCCTTCCTGGACGAGTGGAGTCTGTTCGCGGAAACCAACGGGGTGGACCTGATCAAGGTCATCAATGCCATCAAAGTCCGGCCCACCCACAACAACATCATCTTTCCGGGCCCTGGAATCGGAGGTTACTGCCTGCCCAAGGACGGGGGACTGGGCCTCTGGGCCTACAAACACCTCCTGGGTTTTGAAAACGACATTTTCAAAATCACTCCCGAGGCCATCAATATCAATGATACCCGGGGGTTACACGCGGCCCAACTGGTGCGGGACGCCCTGAGGAATATGGGGATGATACCGGCGGCCTGCCAGGTAACCGTGTTAGGGGCCTCTTACCGGGAGGACGTGGGCGATACCCGATACAGTGGTTCTGAAATCATTGTCAGGAAACTGACGGAGATGGGAGCGGAGGTTCGGGCCCATGACCCTTACGTGAAACACTGGTGGGAACTGGAAAAGCAGGACACTTACCCGGCGGTAGGAGCAAGTTGGTCCAGGTTCTTCAGGAATCAGGACCATCTGAAGGACTTCCGGATGACCAGGGATCTTGAGGAAGCGCTTCGAGGCGCGGACGCCGTCGTGCTGGCCGTCCGGCACAAAGAGTACCTGGATCTGGATCCGGACGAAGTGGTCGAAATGATAGGCGGTCCGGCCGCGATCGTGGATTGTTTCGGGATCCTGGATGACCGGAAAATCGAGAGATATTTCGAACTGGGATGCGAAGTCAAAGGACTGGGAAGAGGCCATATCAACCGGATCAAAGATCGGGTACGAAAAAGGGTAATGGGTAAAAAAACCCCCACAAAATAGAAGTTTTTTATATTTTTACACCCTGTTTTTTACTTGACCCTCAATAGGGTATTGACTATACTCCGCTTCGAAAAAGCCCGGGAAGGTTCCGGAAAATCCGTGGAAGGGAACAGTGTCCAGGCTGACCCGTCCAAGGGGAAGTTTTTATTCTGGACAAAATTTCACCTGGAACCAATAAAACCTTTTTCCGAAAGGAGGACCATGATGATCAAAAGAATGTCCCTGTTTTTCTTCGTAGCCTTGTTGGTGAGCTCTTTAGGCTTTTCGGTCTGTGCCGCTGATGAATGGGGAACCATCACCATTCCTGCAGGCAAACCGATCAAAATCGCCATGGGAGCCATGTTAACCGGCGATTACGCCAGCCTGGGTATTGACATCAAGAACGGGGCCGAAATGGCAATCCTGGAAAAGGGGAGCATCCTGGGCCATCCCCTGAAATTTCAACCGGAAGACGATGGATGCGCCGGTCCTCCATCCGTTGCCATCGCCGAGAAGGTGTGTAACGATCCCCTCGTGGTGGGCCTCATCGGCTATATGTGCAGCGGCGGAAGCAAGCCCGCATCCGATGTCCATAACAAGTACAAGGTAGTGATGATTTCACCCTCCTCAACGGCCTTAGAATTAACCGCCAGAGGGATTCCAATCTTTTTCAGGACTTGCTGGAACGACAAGATCCAGGCCAAGAGGGCGGCTGAATTCGCCATCCACAAGGGATGGAAAAGAGTGGTTGGACTTCATGACAAGAGCGACTACGGCCAGAGTCTGGCACGGGACTTCTGCGACAACGTGAAGGCCATGGGCGGCAAAGTGCTTGCCTTCGAAGGCATCACCCGGGGCGACAAGGACTTCACCCCGGTGCTGACCAAAATCAGGCCCCTCAAACCCCAGTTGATCTATTTCGGTGGAATGGCGGCGGAAGGAGTCCTGATCGTCCGGCAGATGAAACGGGCTGGCCTCCGGAAGGTAAAATTCCTCAGTGACGACGGATGCTTCACGGTCAAGGACTTCATCCAGGCGGGCGGTGATGCTACTGTCGGGTCTTACGTATGCTACGCCAAGGAACCTGATGAGGCATGGGTGAAAAAGTTTGAGTCCAAGTACGGCCCACGGCAAACCTTCTCCCCTCAGGCCTATGATGCAGCCAAAATCCTGATGGCCGCTGTTGAAAAGGTCGCCAAGAAGCAACCTGATGGATCTCTTATCATTGGAAAGAAGGCCCTCAGGGATGCCGTAGCAGCTACCAATATGGAAGGCATCACGGGGAAGATCGCCTTTGATCAATATGGTGATCGGACCGGGTCCGTCGTGGTCGTTTACCAGGTCGTGAAGGAAAACGGAAAGAGGTTCTTCAAGATGGAGGACTTCTAATTGAAACCCACTCGGCCTGAAAAAGGACCTTATTGCTGATCCGTGAACAAAAGGCCGAGGAACCTCTCGGCCTTTTGACATCAGCAATGGGTTGATCAAGGCGGATTCCGTGTATGCCTGGGCGGCTCTTCTCTTTACCAAATTGAAAACCATGATGCCGCCGACTCTGGGGGGCCCCTTGACGCGGAAATATTGTATGAGGGACTCCCCTCCTCCATGGAGGACATATCGAACATCATGTTTGATCCAGAAATCATTATTGACCAAATAATTAATGGACTTACCATCGGGGGAATCTATGCTCTGATCGCCTTAGGATACACCCTCGTTTACGGGATCCTCTTCATGATCAATTTCGCCCACGGGGAAATTTTCATGTTCGGCTCCTTTGGAGGGTACGTAGTACTGATGTACTTCGCAAACAGCGGATTCGCCTCCAACCATCCGATCCTGGCGGTCATCATCGCCTTTTTAGGAGCCATGCTCGTCTCTTCCGTGCTCGGAGCACTGCTGGAGCGCATAGCTTACAGGCCCCTGCGAAAGGCCCCCAGGCTCGCCCCCCTGATCAGCGCTATCGGTGCCTCCATATTTCTCCAAAACGTCATGATGCTGATCATCAAAGGACGGATGCAGATCTATCCGGATATCATCCCCGAAGAATTTCTTGAGATCGGGCCCGCTACCATCTCATATTTCCAGATCTTCATCATCTTCAGTTCGTTTCTCCTCATGGCGGGACTCTACATCTTCATCCAGAAAACCAAAATCGGAAAGGCCATGCGGGCCGTGGCGGAAAACAAGGATGCGGCTTCCCTCATGGGGATCGATGTGGACCGGATCATCCTGATCACATTCGTCCTAGGTTCAGCCCTGGCTGCGGCCGCAGGCGTCATGGTGGGGATGTACTACACCCAGATCAACCATATGATGGGTTTCATCCCCGGGATCAAGGCCTTCACCGCAGCCGTATTGGGAGGGATCGGCAACGTGGTAGGGGCGATGCTGGGCGGTTTTTTCCTGGGTATGGTCGAGGCCATGGGCGTCCTGGTGATGCCTTCCGAATACAAGGATGTTATCGCCTTCAGTCTCCTGGTGCTGGTGCTCATCTTCAGGCCCAGGGGTATACTGGGTGAAGTCGTATCGGAAAGGGCATAGCGGAAAAATATGGGAAAAATAAAAGAAATCACTGACATGGTGCCGACCAAGGTATACCTCGGCACTCTTTTGCTGGTGGTCCTTCTGTTGCCCCCTCTCTTGGGAAATTACTGGACCCAGGTGATGGGGGATATTGGGATCTACATCATGCTGGGGATCGGGCTCAACGTGGTGATCGGTTTCGCCGGGCTACTGGACCTGGGATATGTGGCCTTTTTCGGCATCGGGGCATACAGTTACGCCTTGCTCGCATCCCCTCAATATGGAATCCACATTCCTTTCTGGCTCATGCTACCGGTCTGTATCGCCTTGGCCGCCCTGGGGGGAACGTTACTCGGTATCCCCGTCTTGAAATTGCGGGGGGATTACCTGGCCATCGTCACCCTTGGTTTCGGAGAAATCATCCGGATAGTGCTCAACAACCTGGATCCGGTCACAAACGGCCCCAAGGGCCTGCTCCGGATCGATCCACCCACTATCGGCAACTTCACCGTGGACAGCCCCATGAAGTGGTACTACATGATCCTGGCCGGGATCATCTTCTCGATCTTCGTGGCCGACCGGCTCAACAATTCCCGTCTTGGAAGGGCCTGGGTCGCCATGCGCGAGGATCAGGATGCGGCGGCCCTCATGGGGATTAATATCCTGAGGACCAAACTCCTGGCCTTTACCATCGGTGCCTCATTTGCGGGCATCGGGGGTGCCATCTTCGCGGCAAGACAGGGATCCATCTTCCCTGAAAACTTCGGCATCATGGTCTCTATAAATGTCTTGTGCCTCATCATCATAGGCGGTATGGGAAGTATTACCGGCGTTACTCTTGGTGCAATCGTGCTCATCGGGTTGCCCGAAGTCTTACGGGATGTACAGGAATACCGAATGCTTGCATTTGGAGGTCTCCTGGTAGCCATGATGATTTTCAGGCCCACCGGCTTTATTCCCTCGGCCAGGAGAAAAATGGAATTCAAGAAAGAAGAGTAATCAAAGGGATGAATGTGATCCTAAAAACAAAGAGACTGACCAAAAAATTCGGTGGTCTTACGGCCCTTGACAGTATCGATTTCGAGATGACCCAGGGGATGATTGCCGGCCTGATCGGGCCCAACGGGGCAGGGAAGACCACCCTTTTCAATTGCTTGACGGGGGTTTACCCGCTGGACGGGGGTGAGATGCTCTTCATGGGGAAAAGCATAGACGGCCTCAAGGAGCACGAAATCGCTCACCTGGGCATCTCCCGCACCTTCCAGAACATCCGGCTCTTCAACAATATGACCGCACACGAAAACGTACTCGTGGGCCGACACTGCCGGATGAGAGCAGGAGTTTGGGGGGCCATCAGCAGAAACAAGGCCGCCATGCGTGAAGAGAAGGAGGCCGCCCTGAAGGCGGATGAACTTCTCGATTACGTGGGCTTGAAAGATAAGGCAAACGACCTGGCCAAAAACCTGCCATACGGCGACCAGCGACGGCTGGAGATTGCAAGGGCCTTGGCCACAGAACCGAGGCTTCTCCTCCTGGACGAACCCACCGCTGGTATGAATCCGCAGGAGACGGCCGCCTTGACCAAATTCATCTCGCGTATCCGTGATGAGCTGAATCTCACGATCCTTCTTATTGAACACGACATGCGGGTGGTGATGAATATCTCTGACAGGGTAACGGTCCTGGATTATGGGGTAAAAATCTCTGAAGGAACCCCGGAGGAGGTCCAAAAAGATCCAAAAGTCATCGAGGCCTATCTGGGCCGTCAGGCCCTTTCACTGGGAAAAAAGCGATCCACCAATGCTGCTGGGGAGAACTGATGGGCAGGGCGGAAAAAATAGTATTACAGGTTCAGGATGTCCACACCTATTACGGAAACATTCATGCCCTCAAGGGCGTTTCCCTGAATGTCCGCGAGGGAGAAATCGTAACGCTGATCGGGAGCAACGGTGCAGGGAAAAGCACCCTGCTGAATACCATCTGTGGAATACTGAGGGCGAAGGAAGGAAAGATCCTCCTTCACGGAGCCCCGATCGAACACATGGTGGCCCACAAAATTGTAAAGGAAGGGCTCTGTCAGGTTCCGGAGGGAAGGATGATCTTCTCCAGGCTTACGGTAACGGAGAACCTGGAGATGGGAGCTTTCCTGCGACGAAATCCTGCGGAAATCAAGCGGGACATGGAAGGTGTATTTCAACTTTTCCCCAGGCTGAAAGAACGGAAAAACCAGATAGCTGGCACCCTGTCCGGAGGAGAGCAACAGATGTTGGCCATCGGAAGGGCCTTGATGGCTCGGCCCCACATCCTGCTCCTTGACGAACCTTCAATGGGGCTTGCCCCTGTACTGGTCGAAACGATCTTCGATACCATCCAGGGAATCAACAAGGAAGGAACCACGATTCTCCTTGTAGAGCAGAATGCCCTGATGGCCTTTCAAATCGCCACCCGGGGATACGTGATCCAGACCGGTAACATTGTCCTGGAGGACAACACGAGTAACCTCCAGGAAAACGAAATGGTACAAAAACTTTACCTCGGCGTTGAATAGCGCCTCGACGTCTTGTTACCCTTTATCCGTTTTTGCCATCAGCCCACGATATATTCTTTAAGCTTTTCCTTTAATGAGTCCGGCCAGACTTCGTCATGAAGAAAGGCCTCGATCTCTTCCCTGCTCAGGGTGTCCAGGACCCTCTTGGGAAGCCTCCTGATGGCCTCCAGCCTTTCAGGAGAAGGGTTACCCCTTGGCACTTTGCTCTCTTCCATGTCGTTTTTCCTCATCTTACCTTTTTTGTACTTGCACGTTTGAACCCTTTCATAAAAAAGGCGACCTGGCAACAGAAAAAAGCTCTGCATGCCCGCAAATTGTCTTCAACCCGATTGACGCCTGAAATCCCCTCCCTTTTTGATTGACAACCCTCCCCGGGCTGTCTTATTTGGAGATGGGCCGCAGTTCTTTTTTCCGGGAGCGGGCATATGGGGCCGGGCAGTGATTATTCGACATCAAGGCAACGCCCGTCACCCCGAGACGAACATGGGGAGAATACCATGTCCTGTGTATTGGGTATTGATATTGGTTCCGCCCATTCAAAATGCGTCCTCCTTTCCGAGGGAAAGGTGATCGAGCGCATCGACCGCCCCTCTGGAGGAGATTTTGCCGTCACGGCCGATGAGCTCCGCCGGGACCTTCTCGCCCGAACCGGGATTTCTCCAGAGGCGATTGAAAGGACTATAGCCACCGGGTACGGGGCCAAGAGCGTTGGTTTTGCATCCGATACGAGGTCGGACATCACCTGCCACAGCATGGGCGTTCACCTCCTCCTGCCGTCAGCAAGGACGGTTATCGACGTGGGAGACCTCTACAGTAAGGTCTTCAAGGTAGATGGAAGAGGGCATGCAAACAACTTTCTGTTGAGCGGAAAATGTGCAGGTGGAAGCGGAAGGGTGCTTCAAGTCATTGCAAAGGTACTCCACGTCCCGGTGGAGGATATCGGAGAGATGTCCCTGAGGTCAAAAAATCGGGTGGATTTCAACACCGGATGCGTAGTGTTCGCCGAATCCGAGGCGGTCTCCAGGATCGCCGAAGGGGTCCCCAAGGAGGACCTGTTGGCTGGAATCCACCGGGCCCTCGCCGCCCAGATTTACAACCTTGCTGAAAGGCTGGGGATTGAAACGGAACTGGCCCTCGTGGGCGGCGGAGCTCGGGATGTGGGTCTGGTAAAGGCCCTGGAAGAGATCTCCGGCGGAAAAGTTTTAGTTCCTGAGGAACCCCATATGACGGCGGCCCTTGGTGCAGCCATCATCGCGGAGACCGAGACCATGGAGCCCACGGAACCGATCCCCCATTAGTGTCCATCCATAAATAAAATCCGGACACTAACAGTCTTTTCCATACGGTTTGGCAAGGAAACCCCTCATTCTTGATCTTTCAACGCGGTTCCGGTATATATTGCCCGCAGATGCCTGAAATCAGGACTTTCCACGATTCCCTTTTCGGTGGTGTTCATCGCGGCCGGCGGACCACGAGTTCCCGCGCGAACATCCAGAGTACAAGGAGATTCAGCTAATGAATGCCAAGAACAGCGTCATCTCATCGAAAATCGACATCCTTTACCGGGACTACGGGCAAAGGGCCCGGGAACTGGCGAAAGAGGGCGAAAAACTCATCGGTTACGTCTGCTCTTTCGTGCCGGTGGAAATGATCACGGCTGCAGGGTGCATCCCCTTCCGGATCCGTGGGGACGTCCATGAACCTATCACAAAGGGTGACACCTTGCTCGAGACCATCGTATGCCCCTTCATCCGGAGTTGCTTCGACCTCGCACTGAAGGGAAGGTACGACCTCCTCTCGGGAATCGCCATCCCCCACGGGTGTGACAGCATGACAAGGAGTTACAGCACCTGGAGCTACGGTCTTGAACTTCCTTACTCTTATTTCATCAATATTCCTTCGGTTGTAAAAGAATCCAGCCTTGAATTTTTCCAAGAGGAACTCAAGGCTTTCAAAAAAAGTCTGGAGGACTTCGTTGGACACGAGATCACGGAGGAGGACCTCTCGGGAGCCGTGCATCTTCACAATGAATACAGGGACAAGGTCAGGCGTCTCTACGAGTTCAGAAAACCGGATCCCCCCATGATCACCGGCCTGGAACTGACGAAGGTCCTGACCGTTGGGACGAGCCTCCCGGTCGAGGAGGCTAATCGCCTACTGGACGAAGTGCTCGCGGAACTTGAAGGGAGAGAAAAACCTCCCACAGGGAAGAGGCCTAGAATTCTTATTGATGGGGCCTGCATCGACAACGTTGAGCTGGTGAGGATCCTGGAGGAAAGCGGCGCCAATGTAGTGGCGGACGCCGTCTGCAATGGAGCCCGGGATACCTTCCCCCGTACCGACGAAACCACCGACCCCATCGCGGCCCTGGCTGAACGTTACCTGGTCAAGATCAACTGCCCCAAGACTTACAGAGAAAACAAGGCGGGTACCTTTGAAGGAGACATCGCGGACCGCTTCGGTGATATCGGCAAGTATGCCGCGGATTACCACGTGGAGGGGGCCGTCTTGTTCGTTTACAAGTACTGCGATCCCTTCGGCTTCGAGGTGCCGGCAAGAAAAGTCTACTACGAAACCATCCAGGTCCCGATGCTTTACGTTGAAGACCTTTACAGCTCAGGCAGCATAGGCCAACTTAAGACCCGGATCCAGGCATTTCTAGAAATGATCGCTTGATGCCGATTCCGCTTACAAGGAGGAATGAGGTAATGGCTGAAGAACAACAGAAAAAGAAACACAAAAAGAGGAGGACCGCCACCAAGGCGGCGGCCTCCATCGGCCCCATGGTGAAGGAATTCATCGCCGGCACGATCCGGGCAAGGGAAGAGGGAACCCACAAACTCGCCTATACCTTCATCGTTTGTTGCCACGAAGAGATTCTTTACGCCCTGGACGTCCTGCCTGTCTGGACGGAGAACTTTGCGGGCGTATGCGGTGCCAAGAGGGATGCGGAGCGGTTCCTCCAACGAGCGGAATCCTTGGGCTTTTCCCGCTCTCTTTGCACATATGCCCTTTGCGGTCTCGGTTTCGACCAGTGGCGGGAGGAACTGGGGGAGATGCCCCCGGATGCCCCTTGGGGCGGACAGGCGAGACCCGATTTCATGATATCCAGCGGACAGATCCTCTGTGATCCCCGCTCCAAATGGTATCAGGCGGCGCAGCAATTCATGCCGGATGTGCCCATCTACAACATCGATCTCCCTTATCCTCTTTTCGACCCGAAGAGAGATCACCGGGAGGTCTGGGGTTATTATCATAAGTATATTGTTAAGGAACTCCGGGGCCTGATCGCCTTCGTGGAGGAGCAAACCGGCAAAAAGATGGACTATGATCGGTTGAAAGAGCTTGTCGAGCTGAGCGACAAGACCTGGAACCTGATCGAAGAGACCTACGACCTGCGGGCAGCCGTACCTTGTCCAATGGGAACCGGGGACGCCATGAATACGATGGTCCCCCTGTGCTTCAAGATGGCCACCCAGGAGGCCTACGACTTCTTCCTCAATCTCAGGGAAGAACTAAAAGAGAAGATCGCAAAGGGCGAAGGAGAGGTCCCCGAGGAGAAGTACAGGCTGATGTGGGGAGGAGGTCTCCCGGCATGGTACGCCCTCAGTGACTTCAACTATTTCAACAGCAAGGGCGCATCCTTCCCCGTGGAGACCACCTATCGGATGGTGGCGCCCATCCACGAGATGGATATCCCCGAGACCGATGATCCCGTGGAACACCTGGCCTGGCGTTGGCTCGGTTACTGGACCTTCTGGTATGACAAGGCCAGGAAGCGACCCGGAAGCGAACCCGACGTGGAGCGCCTCATCGAATACATTGAGCGTTACAAAATCGACGGGGTCGTCATGCACGAGGCCTTCTCTTGCAGGACGTGGCACGTGGGGCTCATTTGGCAGCTCCATCAACTGGCCAAAATATACAAACCCATTCCCGTGCTGATGCTCGGGGAAGACGGGAAGGAGAAGCCGGGGAAGAGGGAGATCCCTTCCCTGATCCTGGAAAGCGACATTATCGACATCACCTCTTATTCCGAGGTGGACACGAGAAACAAGATCGACGCCTTCATTGAAACCCTGGAATCCATCAAGAAAAGCCGGATCGGGTGAGCAGGCCGAATAATGGCAGACTATTTCGCAGGAATCGATATCGGATCGACCATGACCAAGGCGGTGATCCTCGGGGAGGGGATCATCGCCTCAGTTATCGGTCCCACGGGTCCGGAGCAGAGGCGGCTGGCCAACCGGGTCATGGAAGACGCCCTAGGAGAGGCGGGTATCCCTTTCGATTCCATCACCTATATCATCTCTACCGGCTACGGGAGAATTAACGTTCCCTTCGCAGACAGGCAGGTCACTGAAATCAGCTGCCATGCGAAGGGAATTTCCCATCTTTTCCCACGGGCCCGAACCATCATCGATATCGGGGGGCAGGACAGCAAGGCCATACGGGTGGGCCCGGGCGGCAGGCCTTCCGATTTCGTCATGAACGACAAGTGTGCCGCAGGGAGCGGGCGCTTTGTGGAGGTGATCGCCGACACCCTGGGAATCAGGCTTGAAGACATGGGAAAGGTGTCCCTGGAGAGCACAAATCCAGCCCCTATCAGCAGTATCTGCACCATTTGGGCCCAGCAGGAGGTGGCGGCCAGTCAGGCGAAGGGGATTCCGATACCCGATCTGGTTGCCGGCGTGCACCGGTCCCTGGCCGACCGCGTGGTCCGGATGGCCAAACGGATCCGGATCGAGCAGGAAATCATCCTGACAGGAGGGGGAGCGAAAAATATCGGCCTGGTGAAGGCCATGGAAGCCGAACTGGGGCAGGAGGTCCTGGTCCCGGATGAACCCTTGATCACAGGGGCACTGGGTGCGGCCCTGCTCGGGAAGGATATGGCCGACAAGGCCTTGAAAAGCGGCCGTCCTCTCGAAACCAAGGAACGGGTACTGGAAGAAATCCAAATCCTCTGACCCCGTGGCAGGCAAAAGTGGCCATGGTTCGAGGGGCCGAAGGTTCTCCCCGGGTTATCCATGAATAGATTTCATCACTCGCCCCCTTTCTCAAGCCATTCCGAACCGGAATGGCTTTTGGTTTCAGGTGTGCAAACACCTTACGAAAGAAGGCCCGTGATCATGCCGGCGACCTGGCGGGCGATGGCCATGGAGGCGGTCAGACCCGGGCTGTCGATACCAAGGAGATGGATACAGCGCGGGAAGCGGGGATCAGGTTCAATGACGAAGTCCGGAAATCCCCTAAGCCTGGCCTGGAGGCCCGCCTGGTGCCAAATCAAGTCGTCCTTGCGTAACCCCGGGAAAAAGGGCTTGACCAGTTCTACGAACTCATCCGGCCCGGTTCGCACCTCCATCCATTTTTCCCTGTCCCCGACGGCTGCCAACCGCGGTCCGACCGTAACCGTTGAACCCAATGCGGGGGGCCAGGAGAAGTCCTTGAAGGTGGGGGTCAGATGCACCCCCACAGTGAAATGGGCGCCATGGGGGGTATGCACAATCCGCGGCGTCGGATAGATGTTCCTCCCGGCCACCCTGAGTTCGAACCGCCGATTCCCATAAAATTTATAGCTTTCCCCCTTGACGGGATCCAGGACATAGGGAGAACGGGGATTCAACTGCCGGGCCAGGAGATCTGCATCAACACCTGCCGCGTTGACCAATACCCGGGCCCGGACCCGTTCTTCGAGACCGTCGCGGTAACGGAGGGTAAGGAGCAAGGAATCAGACCCGCCTCGGATGCCTGTAACCCTTGTCCCGGCCATGAACTCCACGCCCGCCTCCCGGGCATGGGTATGGAGGCGGTAGACAAGGGCCGCCGGATCAACGATACCGGCGGAGGGCACCCAGAGGGCGGCCCGGGCGGTTACATTGGGTTCCATGGCACGAACGGCTTCACCCGATATTTTCCTAACCCCGGGCACTCCGTTTTCCCCGGCCCTGTGGAGATAGAGATCCAAAACCTTCTCTTCTTCTTCCATAGCGGCCACAATGAGCTTGCCGGTCCGGAGTACGGGAACCCTGTGGCGCTCGCAGAAGTTATAGAGGATTTGATTTCCTTTCACGCAAAGGGCGGCCTTAAGGGGCCGGGTAGTCCGATCATAATAGATCCCGGAATGGATGACCCCGGAATTTCGGGTTGACTGGTTTTCCCCTTTGGCGATACCGGGGTTTTTTTCAAAGACGAAGATCCCTCGGTGCCTTTTCGACAGTTCCCGGGCAACCGCACAACCAATCACTCCACCACCGATGACGGCTATTTGAATCACGTTGTCTGTGCTCATACCTTTCTATGCAAAAGTGGAAGAAATCAAGGAGGGAGTCAGAAGAATCTGTCAATTCTACCACGAAAAGACGGGCTAGGCGTCATCTCTCCTCGTGGGCCTGTCGATGGACATCGAAGGACCCCGGGGTTCTCTGCGCTAGCCCGACCGTTCCATGGCCACCCAGGGAAACCATCTCGTGCCGACTTGCCTGTGCTTTTTCAAGGATCCGCCCCGGGGCCCGGGAGGCAGTGAGGGGCGTTTCCCTTGACATGGCGGGATAGTCGCCGGAGTCGACATATCAGGCATCTTCTTTTTCCTGAAGCGGCCTTTCTTTCAGATTCAGGGTTTCCTTTACGAGATCCTTTTCCCGGTCATAGTTGATCACGCGCTGTAGCATGATCTTCTGGGCCATGACAGGCCCGGCCCCATGCCAGGTTCCTACTCCGTGAAGCCCTGCGGTCCAGTTCTGAAGGAGTTTGTGGACCTTGAGGATGTTCTCCGTGGGTTCACTGGACCCAAAGCTGTAAAATTCCTCCACGTAGTCTTTTACAGCCGGGTTTTTCAACTCCTTGAGGGAGGGCATGGTAACGAGCAGACCCCCTCCGATATCCCCGGCCAGGGCCATAACCCTCCAGAAGGCATTGCAGATGTTGAGTTTGGCCACATTGCCCATGAGTTCATCCGGGAGAAAGACGCCGGATCCCACCGGCTCTTCTTCCCCCCGATGGGCCGCCGCAAGCCCGCAGGCCCGCCCCGTCTCTCTCAAGACCACCATTTCAGCCAGTTGTTCGTTGATGTGGGCCGCCTTCTCAAGACCCTTGTATTCCTGGATCAGTTTGGAGGCCCCGATGATCTGGTTCATGAAGCCCACCTTGCAGGTGCCCCCGCAGGTCATACGGTGGGTCCTTGCGAAACGGGTCACCAGCTTGACGGAGTAAGGGGTCTCCCCGCAGTGAAAGACCCTATCCCAGGGAACGAACACGTTATCAAAAACCACCATAGAGGTCTCCCGCTGGCCGAACACGGGATTTCCGAGTTCTTCAGGCCCGTCGGCCAGATCCCTTTCGGCGGAATAGGGGGTATACTGGCAGACAAAGGTGATACCTTCCGCATCCACGGGTGTGGCGAAGGCCAGAGCATAATCCTCTTCCCCCGGATAGTGAGCGGCCTGTGGGAGGACCACCAGCTCGTGGCAGGCATAGGCCCCGCTGATGTTGATCTTGGCCCCCCTTACCCGGATACCCTCCTTGTTTCGATCCACCACCTTCAAGGAGAGGTAAGGATCCGGCCAGTCCAGGGTCTTCCTGTTCCGCCCTCCCCTCGGCTCCGTAAGGGCTCCGGCGACCGCTAAATCCTTCCTCTGGACCTCCTTCAAGTACTCCAGGAAACGAGGATAGTAGGAGGTCCCAAGATCCCGGTCCATCTCCCAACAGGTGCCGGCCAGGGCATGAAAAGCATCGTACCCCACGCAACGATAGATACAGGTGCCCAGCCTTTCCGCCGTAAAGGTGCCAGCCTCGGCCTTTTTGAGAAGGTCTTCTCTGCTGGCACTAACATAGGTATAACGATTGACTACATCATCTACCAACGGAGAATAACAGGTCATGATCTCCCTTGAATCGGGATCCAGGGCCCACCGGTAGCTCGCTTTATTGGCCTCAACCACCGTGCGGGTATTCCTGTTTTCAAGAACGTTTTCCACCCTTTTTCCGTTCATGAAGATACGGGGATGCAGATCTTTTAAGGATTCTTCGAATTCCTCGGGTGTCATCAGGGGCATAGTTCTCCTCCTTTTCCTAAAGGTTGTTCCACTAGGACCCCAAAATCCAGGATCTCTGCGCAATGTTATGAGACCTTTGAAAAACGTTCAATTTTGTTCAAGGTCAAGCCTCCGGCCCGTAAGGCCTACGCCCCGGAGGGGAAGGCGAAAATTTTAACCACAGGAATACATTGAAGTATTTCCAAAGGTCTCGTTATTACAGGCGTTCCCTTTGCCGGGAGGCGGGGGCGAACGGCTTGAACGGGTCCGGGGAAATCCGGGGTGAACCCCTGGGACCTAAGACTTAACCCTGGGGGAAGATCTTTCCTGTCAAAACCGGGGCAAACGCAGGACTCGGTAGCCCTTTTTCCGCAGGAAATCGGTGATATCGCCTGGCAGGTTCACAGGCGTGGCCAGGATCCTTTCACCTGACTGTCCAAGAAAAGTGATCCCCGGCACGGTGATCTGGATGTTCCTCCGGTCGGTACGCTCTGCCGTCAGGAAGGTATGGGGCGATGAATCAAAGGCAGTCCCAAGGAAAGCCAGCGTCTTCGAGACCAAGGCACCCGGATCTTTTTCGTCGTGCAGGCTCAGGACGGAAAAACCATGATCTTTAAGGAGAGTCAGGATCTCTCCACCCAGGTCAGAGAGATCCACGATGGAATCCTTTCCGGCAATGTTAAGGAAAAAATCCGCCTTGATCTTCACATTGAAATCAGTCCCCTTGTCCTGATAAACGGGAATTTCCAGATCCCTGGAATATGAATGTCCGGTCAATTCCAACAGTGAAGCGACCAGATCCCCCGGGGTATCCCCTCCAGGCAATGTCTCCTGCGGAGGAAGGGATTCTTCCCCGGCACTCGCCGCCTCCTCGGAAGGGTACTCGACATACCGGATTCCCAATCCCTTCAGATATCTTTTCACCTCCAGAGGCACCTTCGGGGTCTGATCATCAAGGAGGGCCAGGGCGATGATCTGGGCTGCCTCACCATTGGAGCCTGCACCCGTCTTGATAATCCAGTCGGCCGTGACGCGCACGGGAAGATCCCCACCGATCTCAAGGGGTTCGCCTCCCTCCTTGACCTCCGTGTATCCGCAAAAGGGCAAAATCTTCTCAAGGGCGCCTCTCAGGCTCTCGCCCGATGGGAGGCTCAGGACCTTGTAATTTTTCCAGTTGGATTCAATAACTTGGGCCATTCGAGAGGGAAGCTCACGGTTTAGATCCAGGATGACCCGATGGCCGTTCGCCAGATTGATGATCGGAAAGGATGCGGCATTGAGCTCCACCTGTCCCCCGGATTTCAAGGGGATGAAATGTTGCCCGGAATCCACCCACTCCTCGCCCATCTCACGAAAGACGGCGCCCAGTTGAAGAGCGAGCTGAGAATAATCTTCCCGGGTACTTTCCTTCTGGATTTCTGGAGGCTTCTTGGTTTCCGGAGGCCGACTCGGAACGGGTGATCGCACCACCTGGGGGGAATAGACCGGGAGCCTGAGTTTCTGATTCGGATAAATACGATTGAGATCACGGATGGATGGATTCAGCCTCTTCACCAGATCAAGGTATTCATTGTATAGTTGCCTGCGGGGAATATTATAGCGTCTCTTGATCACCTTGATGAGGCTGTCCCCTGGACGGACCGTATAGTTTTCAAGGGGGAGATCCTTCAAGTCTTCAAGGGAGATCGGCGTTTCCGGAGGCAACTTGGGACTGGTTCGAGAGCCGGCGTTGACGGGTGTGACGGTCAAGGGGATGATGATCTCCTGGCCCGGATATACCATGTCCAGATTCGAGAGGGACGTATTGAGTTTTTTTAAAAGCGCCAGGATCTCGGAAAGGTTTCTCTTTTCCAGAAGGCCTCTCTCCCTTAAGAGTTGCCAGAGATGGTCCCCCTTTTTCACCTGATAAGTCTCCGCAAGGACCTTTCTCCCTTCCACCTCAATGATTTCCTTGTCCTCCTCGGCCGTCTGGACAAGGGAAATGGAGTAAGTATCCTCGGATCCCTCCTGGGATTGCACCGGATAGGGGGATCCCAGCAGGATAAGGCAGATGAGCAATAAGCGGCTCAGTCTCTTTGCCATGGGGAATGATCCGGTTTTTTTCGGTTTCCTGTGCCGCCCCCGCTGGTGTAATGTCCACCGATAAATATGTATTCAGGCAGTGGGGAGCGTCGCTAAGCGCGGACAAACGAGCCATTTATGGATAGAAACCAGTGTAATGAGTCCTCCTGGAGGGTGTCAACGCTTTTCTCAAGGAGAAGGAAACTATACTAGATATGGTTTACCTGAAATTCAAATATACAGCATATGGTGTTTAATCTTTACAAAAGTCCTCTCATCTGGTATTCATGGAGAGCCTGAAGGAACAAGTTTTTCCGTAGGCAGGGAGGAAAGTTCATGAAAATCAAGAAGATCTTCATGACTGGATTTAAATCCTTCATGGATCGGCAGGAAGTCACCTTCCCTGATGGATTGAGCGCGATTGTCGGACCCAACGGAAGCGGCAAGAGCAATATCGTGGATGCCATCCGGTGGGCCCTGGGTGAACAAAGCGCCAAGCTCCTCAGGGGCCGTAATATGGAGGACGTCATATTTGGAGGGGCCGATGGGTTCAAGCCCCTTGGAATGGCGGAGGTCTCGGTCGTTTTCGAAAACGGGGACGGGTCATTCCCCCCGGAGTTTTCCCATCAAACCGAACTCTCTGTTACAAGGAGGCTTTACAGGTCCGGAGAGAGTGAGTATCTGCTCAACAATGTTCCCTGCCGCCTCAAGGATATCCAGGAAATATTCATGGACACGGGGCTGGGAAACCGGACTTACTCCATCATAGGACAGGGGAAAATCAGCGACATCATTGAACAGCGGCCCGAGGAGACCAGGGCAATGCTGGAAGAGGCTGCCGGGATCACCAAGTACAAGAAAAAGGTGGAAGAGGCCCGCCGCAAGATCGAGCTGACGAAAGGGAACCTCCAGAGAGTGGAGGATATCCTGGTGGAAGTGGAGAGGCAGATGAGATCCCTTAAGCGCCAGGCAGGGAAGGCCCGGCGTTACAAGGAGATCAGCCGAGAGATCCAGCGCCTCGAACTGATCCTCAGCGCCCATGCCTACCAGGACTTGACCCAGAAGGCAGGGGATCAAGGCAAATCCCTCGAAGAACTCGTCCGGGAAGAGCTTTCCTTGAATACGGCTTTTTCGGGAATCCAGGCCCGTCTCCAGGCCATGGGCCTTGAACTGGAGGAAAAAGACAAAAGAATTTCAGGGCTCAAGGAGACATATTTCCAACTGAAAGACCGGGTCCACCAAAAAGAGGCCTCCCTTGAATCCATGGCGATCGAAAAGCGGATGCAGGAAGAGATGAAAGACCGCCTGGAGAAAGAACGGGAAGAACTGGGTAAAAAGCTGACCCGGCTTCGGGAAGAGAGGGAGCGGATCCTTGAAAAGATTGAAGGCGTCCGCCGGGCCTCCGACGAACTGGAGGAGCAGATTTCCACACTGGAAGAACGGATCAAAGGGAGGCAGGCACTTCTCAAGGAGGCAAGGGAAGTCTACGAAGAGGCCAGGACCAGGGTTCATTCCCGCACCTCCAAGGAGATGAGCCTGGCCCAGGAATCCGGATATCTCAATGACAGGATAAGGGAAATCACCGACAGCCGCACTAGACTTGAAAAAGAAAAGGAGGAGATCGAACGCAAACTCGAGACCGTCGCCCGGGCCGGAGAGCGAAAGGCCGAGGTGCGACAGGCCCTCATGGAAAAGCTCCAGGCCATCGAACAGGACCTGGAGCGCAAAAGGGAAGAGGTAGATGAATTAACCCGGCTCCGACAGGATTTGGAGGCCAAACTTCGGGTTATCGATGCGGACCTCAACCGGTACGGTTCGCGGCTGGCGACCCTTCGGTCTATGTCGGAAAATTTCGAAGGATTCAAGATCGGGGTGCGCACCGTTATGAAGGCCTCAGAGCTTGAAGCCCACAGGGAAGGCCGAATCATCGGACTTGTGGCTGACATCCTCGGGGTACCTCCGGAGTACGAACAGGCGGTCGAGTCCGTGCTTGGAGACAAGCTCCAGTACGTAATCGTGGAAAGCCAGAGAGACGGAAAAGAGGCGGTCTATTACCTCAAGGAAAAGAAGCGTGGAAAGAGTAGTTTCGTGCCCCTAGCAGAACTGAAGGGAAACGGACTCACAGAAGGTAAAAACGGACACCCGCTCCTGCGTGATCTTGTTTCCGTTCCGCAGCAGTACAAAAAGCTGGCGGACATACTCCTTGGCAACGCCGTGCTCGTGGAAGACCTGGAACAGGCTGTTGCGGAATGGTCCGCAAACGGAAAGGATCACTGCCTGGTCACCCGGGACGGGGACATGGTGGACGCCTCGGGGATTATCAGTGGAGGGGCCTTGGCCAATTCCTCCCGCGGAATCCTCGGCCGAAAGAGGGAGATCCATGAGCTTCAGGAAAAGGTAAATACCCTGGAAAAATCCAAAAGGGATCTTGAAGATCGTTTAGGCCATATCTCCATTGAAATCGAAAAAAATCAGGAGCTATTAGAAGAGTTGACCCAAGAGAAGTCCAATTGTCAGGAAAGAATCACGGATCTGGACAAGGAAAACTTCCGATTGAGCCACGAAATGGATCAACTCGAAAGGCTGTCTGAACGCATCTTGGAGGAACTGGAGAGGAAGGGCAGGGAACAAAACCGCCACCGGGAGGCCCTTGAAAAAATCCATTCGGAGCTGGAACAGTGTAAGGAGATCCGGGAACAGGAAGAAGCCTTTTTCCATGAAAAGGAATTTGAGTTGAGGGAGAGCGAAGAGGAACTGGACCGTTACCGGGAGGAACTCTCCGGTCTGAAGACATCACATAGCCGCATAGGGGAGGAGGAAAGGGGCCTGAGGAGAGAGGTTGAACGCATCGACGATTTCACCCTTGAAGCAGAAGAGAGGATTGACAGGATCGGAGACGAAATCTCCGAGAGTATCAGGAGATTCAAGGAATACACGGTTCGCGAAGAGGTTCTCCGGGAAGAACTCGGTAGGCTCTATACTAAGCTGGAAGATGCCAAAGAAAATGTCGGCGCTGCCGAACGTGAAAGGAACATTCTCTGGAGCAAAATCCATGATAAAGAAAAAAAGTCGGAAGAACTGAGGGGACTCCTGGAAGAGGTTAAGGAAAAAATCCATTTGGCCAAGATGGAACAGTCGGAAATCAAGTTCAAGATCGAGGCCTTGGTCGAGTCCTGCCGTGAAAAGTTCAATCTGGACCTTCCTCAAGCCTATCGATCCCATCTGGTGGAGGACTTCTCTCTTTCTGAGACCAAGGAAAGGCTTGAACACCAGAAGCGACTCAAGGAAAGGCTGGGAGAGGTGAACCTCACGGCCATCCAGGAACACGAAGCCCTCAAGGAACGACACCAATTCATAGTCGAGCAAAAAAGCGATCTGCTCCGGTCCATGGACTCCTTGAACCAGGCCATCCGGAAAATCAACAAGACCTCACTGGAAAAATTCATGAAGACTTTCAGGGAGGTGGATGAAAAATTGAAGGAGGTGTTCCCGATCCTTTTCAACGGTGGAACGGCTGCCCTGAAACTCGTTGACGAGACCAGGCCGCTGGAAAGCGGAGTACTTGTTGAGGTCCAACCTCCGGGCAAGAAGTTGAGTCATATGGGGCTGCTTTCCGGAGGGGAAAAGGCCTTGGTGGCTATGGCCCTCCTGTTCTCCATGTACCTCATCAAGCCGAGTCCTTTCTGCCTCCTGGATGAGGTGGATGCTCCTCTGGACGAAGCCAACGTGGATCGCTTCAACAACCTCCTGAGGGAAATCGGAAAGTTTTCTCAGATCATCATGGTGACCCACAGCAGGAAATCCATGGAGATCGCCGACAGGCTTTACGGTGTAACCATGGAGAAAAAGGGAGTGTCCAAGCTGGTCTCCGTGAACCTTGAAAAGTTCCGCAGTGACAATTGATCACTCAAACCGAATTGAATATCCAATAACCCCACCTTACCGCCCCCGGTTTCGATCTTTTCACCCGGAACCCTTTTCAATCTGACGGGATTCCGAGGAGTTTATTAATCAGTTTCCATCCATAAATAGGCAATTTTGTTCAAGGTCAAGCCTCCGGCCCGTAAGGCCTACGCCCCGCTTGGTATGCCAAGCGGGACAGGCATACATACATTGAAGTATTTCGAGGATTAAAATCTGAGCCTGACGCAGCCTGTCCGCCGCTGTTTGGCGGGCTTGTCACGCCGTAGCCTTAGCGAAGGCGGAAGATTGGGGAAAAGGGCCGTTTATGGATGGACACTGATCAGCAATCACCGGTTCTGCCGGTGGTTGCTGGTTTTCAACGACTCCAGGATTACCGATTGCAAGATCAACAGGAATTATTGTACAATTTAATCAAACTTCGGATCTTTTTCTTCTGCCAGCGACACCGTAGCGATAACTTTCCATCCTCCGGGCAAGTTCCCGCTTTGAGCCTGATGCAGCTTGCCCGCCAGCAGTTTGGCGGGCTTGTCATGCCGTACGTAGTCGTGAGGAGGGCGGAAGATCAGGCAAAAGGGGGCTTTTTCAAAGGTCTCAAGAAAGGAGGTTGAATGATGCGGTATTATCTATTGGTGATCGGTCTTGTATGCCTGGCCGTCATTGCGGGATTCCTGATCCGCAACAGCCAGCAGGGCCCGCAGGAAAAGAAGGAATCAAACCAGGAAATTGTTCTTCATGAAGGCGTTGGGGAAAAGCAGGCTGGCCAGGCAACAGCCACTGGTATAGAGCCCTTCCCGGCCGCCAAAGAATGGAAGTACCCCATCGCTCCAGGTGTTTGGTACCCCGGGGATGGAGCCATCCCTGATAAGCCCATGCGTTACTACCGGATAAGGTGTTGGCCGGGCTGTCACAGCGGGAGCCCACATGGTCTTTATCCGGATAGGGACCTGGGGATGAAACCCATCTTCCCGACAAGCACCGTACCGGGAAAAGCAAGTCCCTGAAAAGTGCAAGTTGTTTCCCGAGATTTGTTTTTTAGCGGGATCCCGGCTCCTGGAAAAGCAATGGTTTGTGGGTGGATTCTCTTCCTCCCCAGGTGTTTTCCACTTATAGATTGCAGGCTACCCAATGCTCCTTTCCGACCTCCCGTAATTCTGGTTCGGCCTGGCTGCACTCCGGTGTTGCACGATGACATCTGGGGTGAAACCGGCAACCTGGAGGAGGATTGATTGGACTGGGAATCTCGCCTTTAGGAATAGGATGGGTCCTCCGGAACCTGGGATCGGGCACGGGAACCGCTGCCAGCAATGTGGAAGTATAGGGATGAACCGGATTTTTGAATACTTCCTTGAGGGGGCCGATTTCCACGATCTTTCCAAGATACATGATGGCCACCCGATCACAGATATACTTGCTGGTGGCAAGATCATGGGTAATGAACAGGTAGGTCAGATCGAACTCTTCTTTCAGCCGAATCATGAGTTCAAGGATCATGGATCGGACTGAAACGTCAGCCATGGCGATGGGTTCGTCTGCGACGACAAATTCCGGATTGGTTACAAGGGCCCTGGCGATCACCACTCGTTGGCGCTGGCCGCCCGAGATCTGGTGCGGATATTTGTGATACAGGAAAGAGGCGGGTTCCAATCCCACCTTCTCCATGATATCCATAACCTTGTGCTCGGCCTCCGTGTTGTGGGCGAGGTGGTGAATAATAAGGGGATGCCCGATGGCCTTGCCGATGGTCATGCGCGGACTCAGGGATGCGTATGGATCCTGGAAAATAACCTGGATCTTCTCCCGCATCTTCTGCATTTCCACTCTTGAATAGGAAAAAATAGACTTTCCTCCGTAAACGACCTCTCCTGAGGTGGGTTCCAAGAGGCGCAGAATAAGCCTTCCCGTCGTGGTCTTCCCGCAACCGCTCTCTCCGACCAATCCAAGGGTCTCACCCTTCCGAATGGAAAAGGAGACACCATCCACGGCCCGGACGAATTTTTTTTCCTTGGCCAGGAGATTGTCCAGAAATCCTTTCTGAAGGGGAAAATGCTTTATTAAATTTTTTACTTTGAGCAGTTCCGTCATCATTCATCACCTGTAAAGCCAGCATCGCACAATACGATCATCTTTCCTGAAGGCCCTCGGCCTCTCCTTCCTGCAAATATCCATCACCTGCGGACATCGTGGATGAAAGACGCATCCCGATGGAGGATCAACCAGATCCGGGGGCGATCCTTCCATAGTATGAAGCTCGGGCTGATCCAATTTGATATTGGGGATGGAGGCCAGGAGTCCCTTTGTGTAAGGATGCATCGGATTTTCGAAAAGCGGCTCCGTAACACCGGTCTCCGCGATCGTTCCCCCATACATCACCGTTATTCGATCCGCCAACTGGGCGACTATCCCGAGATTGTGTGTAATGAGGAGAATGGTCAGATCGTATTGCTTGCGCAGTTCATTCAAAAGATCCAGGAACTGGGCCTCCACAATGACATCCAAGGAGGTCGTGGGCTCGTCTGCTATCAAGAGATCCGGGTCCAGGACCAGGGCCATACCGATCATGATCCGCTGTCGCATTCCACCCGACATCTGGTGAGGGTATTCCAGGAGCCTCTCGGGGGAAATGCCCAGGCTCTCCAACACCTTCGCCGCCTTATCGAAGGCTTCCTCTTTGCTGATCTGCGGGTTATGGGTCTTGAGGGCCTCGATGAATTGCTCATCTATTCTGAAAAGAGGGTTCAATGAGGTCAAAGGATCCTGGAATATCATGGAAATATTGTTTCCGCGAAGCGTCAAAAGATCCTTTTCCCTCATACTGACGATATCTCGGCCATGGTAGAGGATTTCCCCTTCCACGATTTCACCGGGGGGGCGAAGCAACCTCAGGATCGAAAATCCAAGGGTCGATTTCCCGCAACCCGACTCTCCGACCAGGCCCATCACCTCTCCCTGTCTCAGTTCGAGATCAACCCCCTGGACCGCACGGACCGTACCGATATTGATTGGAAAATGAACATGAAGGTTCTTTATCTCAAGGATTGTCTTCATCCTCTTATCGCTCCAGAAGTCTCGGATTCAATATCTCGGACAACCCCTCTCCAAGCATGGTGAAACCAAGGGCAAGAAGAGAGATCATAGCCCCGGGAAAGGTGATCATCCACCATTGACCTGAAGGCAGGAACTTCTTCCCCATGGCCAGGTCCATTCCCCAGTCCACTACAGATGGAGGAAGCCCCAACCCCAGATAAGTCAACGCCGCCTCAATCATGATGGCGTCCGCAATGTTCAGAGAAAACACGACTACGGTGGTGGCGATGACGTTGGGAAAGATGTATTTCCAAAGGATGACCTTATTCGTAGCTCCGATGGCCCTTGCAGCCTCCACATAGAGTTCCTCCTTGATGGAGAGAGTCTGCCCCCGGACCAAGCGGAAATAAGTGGGGATATAAATCACCGCCACCGCCAGGGTGATGTTGATCACACCCGGACCCAGCATCGCCGCAAAGGCGATGGCAAGAATGAGACCCGGGAAGGAATAAACGGAATCCATCACCAACGAAAAGGCCCGGTCGAAGTTCCCGCCGATAAATCCGGAAATCAGGCCGAAGGTGATGCCCACGGTGGATGAAAGAACCGCGGCAAGCACCGCTACCCGGAGGATGGTCTGAGAGCCGAACACCATGCGAGACCAGACATCCCGCTGGAGGTTGTCCGTCCCCATGATATGGACATCGTTCGGCGGCGATAGCTGCGGCCCGGTATTTTGGTCATAAGGACTGAAGGGCGCTATGGCCGGGGCGAAAAGGGCCATGAGGACGATGGCCAGAACGATGAGCGCCCCGATGACCATCACCCACCATTCCACTCCATACTTCTTACCTTGCGCCATGAATCTCCGAAGGAGATTTCCCAGTCCCGCTGCAGGTGAAAATCTCATCTTGTCTCCTAGTATCGAATTCTCGGGTCTACCATGGCATAGATGATGTCCACGATGAGAGATATGGTTGCCACCAACAGGGCGAAAATCACGATGGTACCCTGGATGGTGGGATAATCTCTAAGGTAAATCCTCTCCATGAGGAGCCGCCCCATGCCGGGCCATGAGAAGGTGGTCTCCGTAAGAAGGGCGTTACAAATGAGTTGGGCGAACTGCAGCCCCATCATGGTCAGGATGGGAATGAAGGCGTTTTTGAGTGCATGCTTGTAAACCACGATCCTGTGCTTGATCCCCCGTGCCTCGGCGGCCAGGATGTAATCTGAACGGAGGACGTCCAGCATATTCGCCCTGGTAAGACGCAGAAAAATCCCCGAGAGAACCAGACCGAGGGTCACTGCGGGGAGGAAGAGATGAATAAGAACATCCCAGAGAGCCGCCCAGTCCCTGATCAGGATAGTGTCCACGATGTAAAATCCTGTTTTCTCGAAAACCGATGCAAAGACCCTCGGTCCCGTCCTGCCCGCAATGGGCAGCACATCGAGCCAGACGCCGAAGACCAACTGCAGCATGAGACCCAACCAGTAGACAGGGATGCAATAAATCACGATACCGTAAAAACGCAACATGTAGTCCTGAGTGGAGCGCCTCTTATCCGCCGCGTATGCGCCCGTGAACACCCCCAGCAAAAGGGTGATCAGCATCCCGGCCACCGTGAGTTCAAGAGTAGCGGGAAGCTTCTCGGCAATAGCCTTTGTCACCCGCTGTTTGAAGACCATGGAATCGCCCAGGTCCAAACGGCATATCTGCCACAGGTAGTTCACATATTGAACGGCCAGGGGACGATCCAGACCCAGTTCATGCTTTTTCTGCTCAATGACGCTCTCAGGTGCGTGCCCTCCCAGCATGGTGGACACCGGGTCACCGGGCATGATGCGAATCACGACAAAGACAATCGTCAGGAGAATAAAGACCATGGGGATGGTCATGAGGGTCCGGGCGATTATGTATTTAAGTAAATTCCTCATATTACTCCGTGATAGATATCAATATCCATTCGTCAACGGATCCGGCCAATATGTCGAGAGCCGGGGCCTTATGGCCCCGGCTCTCGCTTTTCATCCCGTTACTCCTTGAATAAAGGATCGTAATTGAACCGCAGCGTCGGGGAAAGCTTGACGCCATGGACGTTCTTCTGGGTGAATACGTAAAGGGTGCCCTGGAAGATCGGACAGGTAGGAACATCAACCGCCCACATCTCCTGGACCTTTTTATAGATCTCCTCCCTCTTCTTCATATCCGGGACCGTCTGACCTTGGGTGAGGATCTTGTCCCACTCGGGATCAGAGAAATAGATCCCCATCCCGGCGGAACCGGCGGTTCCGGCGAATGCAGCCGTGTAGTTATCCGGGTCGATATAGTCCGGATACCATCCCAGCAGATAGGACTGCATCTGCTTGTTGTGCCACTGATCCCTGTAAGTTGCCCATTCCGCTGACTTCACGTTGACCTTCATCACCCCGGTGGCCTCAAACTGCTTCTGAAGGACCGCAGCCAGGTCCACCTCGGTATCCCCATAATGACTCGGGGTGTACCACAGGTCGAAGGTGAACTTGTTCTTCTCGTTGTAGCCCTTGGAAGCGAGCAGT
>JAFDEE010000037.1 GCA_019310525.1 Deltaproteobacteria bacterium
TCCAGAGCCGGGATCAAGTAATCGTGCGGCAAACCGAAACTGATGCGCACAAAATGATCCAACCCGAAATGGTCGCCAGGTACGATGAGCACGCTCTTTTCCCGGCGCAGGCGTTCCGTAAACGCGGAAGAATTCACGTTCAAGTGATAACGGATAAAAGCGATAGCCGCGGCATCGGGCGGGGTCAGTGAAACCCAAATTGAACGATTCCTGTATTATACATCCTGGCTACTACCCTTCTCTGGGTCTCTTTTCATGTTCAATAATATCATTGAGCTAAAAGGGAGGTGGTTTTTTCATGGGGTCATAATCTGGGTTAAAACTTACAAATATTTTTTCTTGACAAGATTTCCAACAAATTTTTTTTCAACAAAATTAGTTGTGAAATTTTGGTAGCACCTAAATTGAACGATTTCCGAGTTTTCAGGACACCTGCCTGAGGCACGCGTATCCGCCAGTTGCTTGGCGGAAACGTAGAGGAAGGAACCTCTTTTATCCTTCAGCCATTGGATGCAATCAAGACACCTTAACATATCGAAATAAAAGTCAATTTCACTATGAATGCTTAATTTAAAACAATTTCTTGAATTTTTTGCTGATTCCACTCCATACCCATCAAGCTTATTACAAGATGCGGGGAACGAATGCATCCATTTTGGTTGACACCGATTGAGCCGAGTTATAGAAATCAGGATGGAGGGAGACCAGTGGGAGACCCGCCGGGTGATGGAAATCGACCCGATCATAAATCAGACAAAATCACGTCTCTCCTCACACAGCTGACACCATCAACATCAAATCAATCAACGCGGTCATGGAAACCCCAGTCAGCGAATCTGACCGGCTGTTGAAAAACGCCTCAAGCGCAGCGGCTTTTCATTTCAACAGCCTGCTTAAATGTATTATCCCGGATTATGCAATTGCCAAGTTTGCCGAAGATGCAAGGCGTAAGGTGCCCCAGACTACTTTCAGTACTTCGAGCGCCTTACAACGCAGCAGATTCGGCAAAATCGGCAATTCCGAAGGGTGACGAATTTTGATAAATTTGATGTTTCCTGACTGCACCTTTTTGGTGAATGCAATCTGATCTGGAAAGATGTCCAACAGTCCACAATCATTAAAGAAACAGCTTCCTTCAAAATTTGTCATGCATAATCTGGGATTATCTGCCCCGCTTAATCCAACCTTTTGATGAGTTACGAGCCGATTTGGAAAATCGCCTGAAATTCCGTGATTATCTCTTCACTGTAAAACGAAAGAAAGCATGGCAACCCATGACGGGACACGTTGAATCAACGAAAAGGCCGATAACCCGAAACCATGAGGGAAAAGCAGCCCCCGACTGATTCCCGCCCGTGCCTTTCCCATCAGCTGTCAAGGATGGGGTTCATTTAGGGAAAATGGTTTCAACGGGGGAAAACGCACTATTTCAATAGACTGTTAAGGACACCGGGGAAATCCGGAGCGAAACCAGGAGGAGAACATGAAATGGGCCTTTGTAAACGGCCGGATCATCGTGGGGGATGGCCGGCTTTTTGAGCGCGGAACCGTGCTGGTGGAAGGAGAAAGGATCACGAAAGTTACAGAAGGGAATACACCACCTATTCCCGGAGATGCAGAGATTGTTTCCCTGGAGGGACGGACCCTGATGCCCGGGTTCATTGATTGCCATGTCCATCTGTGCCTCGACGCAGGACCCGACCCGGTCGGATCCTGCCTGACCGATCCCCTGCCCATCATCGTGCTAAAGGCCGCGGATGCCGCCCGAAGGACCCTGATGGCCGGAGTCACCACGGTACGGGACCTCGGAGGAAAGGCAGGGATAGATATCCAGATCAAGCGGGCCATCACATCCGGACTGATCCAGGGCCCCCGCATGCTGGTGAGCGGACAGATGATCTGCATGACAGGGGGGCACGGATGGCAGGTAGGACGTGAAGCCGACGGCCCGGATGAAGTCCGGAAGGCGGCCCGGGAGCAGATCAAGAGCGGAGCAGACATTGTCAAGCTTATGGCTACCGGGGGAGTCATGACAGAAGGAGTGGAACCGGGGAGTCCTCAACTTTCGGAAGAAGAACTCCGGGCAGGCGTCCGGGAGGCCCACAAGGCGGGGAAGAAAACAGCCACCCATGCCATGGGGACTGAAGGCATTCTTAATGCTCTGCGGGCGGGAATCGACAGTATAGAACACGGCGTCTACCTCGACGAGGAGGCCCTGACCATAATGGCCGAACGAAACGTTCCCTTCATTCCCACCGTATCCGCCCTGTACAATATCGAAACCAAGGGGACCGAGGCGGGCATTCCGGACTTCGCGGTGGAAAAGACCTTGAGAGTCAAACCTCATCACCTTCAAAGCGTCAGAATGGCCAGAGAGGCCGGTGTTTCCATTGCCATGGGCACCGATGCCGGCACACCCTTCAACCGCCACGGTGAAAACTTAGGCGAACTGGAGCGGCTCGTGGAGTCAGGTTTTTCACCCATGGAAGCCATCGAGGCCGGAACCCGCGTAGCGGCGGGGGTCTTGGGGCTCGATGATATCCTGGGCACCATTGAAGAGGGCAAACTGGCCGACCTGATCGTGGTCGAGGGAAACCCCTTGGAGGATGTGAGCATTCTCCGGCAAAGGGAGGCTCTTGTCCATGTGATCAAGGGAGGAAAAGCGGCCGAGAAAAGCCCGAAGTAAAACCCATCATCAGAGAGGAGGAGGATCATGGCGAGGAACAAGGCACCCCTGAAAAGCATGGTGATAGTGGTTTCCCTGCTCATTGGGCTGGGATTCTGTCTCTCCCCGGCTTCAGCCCGGGCCGAAATCAATGAACTCCGAATCGGGATCGGGATCGATGCCGACACCCTGAATCCCCAGGAACAGACCACTTCCCTTTTCATGAACATCTGCTACCTCATCCACGACTTCCTGTTCTACCAGGCGGCGGACGGGACCTTGCAGCCCAGGTTGGCGGAGAGTTACTCAGTATCGAAGGACGGTCTCACTTACACCGTTCGTCTGCGCAAGGACGTGACATTCAGTGACGGGACCCCCTTTGATGCCAAGGCCATGAAACTGACCTTTGACCGTGCCTTGGACCCCAAGTTGAGAGTACCCCTGCGTTTCCTGATCGGCATGGTCAAGTCGGTCTCGATTGCGGACAAATATACCATCAAAATCCACCTCAAGTACCCCTATGCCCCCATGGCAGCCACCCTTTCGGCCCACGTTCTCCTTCCCATCTCTCCTGCGGCCATAAAAAAATACGGCCAGGACGTACGCCAGCATCCGGTCGGAGCCGGCCCTTACGTGCTGAAGGAATGGGTGAAAGGAGACAAAATAGTTCTGGAGCGAAACGAGCATTACTGGGGCAAGCGACCCACCGTGAAAAGACTGGTCTTCAAGGTCGTCCCCGAGACATCCACCCGGGAGGCCATGCTCAGGAGCGGCGAACTGGATATATGTTACAAGCCTTCCCCCGCCAATGTGGCGGCCCTCAAGGCCGATCCCGGCATCACGGTGGAGATGCCCTTGGACACCCGTACCATCTTCATGGGCATGAACTGCCAAAAGGGCCCGACCCGGAACAAGCTTGTACGCCAGGCTTTGAATTATGCCGTGGACAAGAAGGCCATTGTAAAGAAAATTCTCTTCGACACCGGCGTGCCCATGGACGGACCCACCTCTCCCCTCCTCTTCGGTTATCACAAAATGGCCCACCAGTACGATTACAACCCCGAAAAGGCTAAGGAACTCCTGAAGAAGGCCAACTTTGATTTCAATCAGACCCTCCACATGCGGACCCCCAACGGGCGTTACAACTTCGACAAACAGGTCTCCGAGGCCATCCAGGCCTATTTCCAGGCAATCGGCATCAAAACGGAACTCAGGACTTATGACTGGCCGACTTACGTTGCCGGCCTGCTCAAGCCCATCGAACAAAGCGAACTGGAACTCTTTCTGTTGGGGTGGGGGCCCATGATCCTGGACGCTGATATGGCCCTTTACGGGCAATTCCATTCCAGTGTCAATCCTCCCAAGGGTCTCGGCTCATCTTTTTACACTAACGCCGAATTCGATGATCTGCTCGAGAAGACCAGGAGGGAACAAGACCCGCAAAAACGGCTGGCCCTTTTCAAGAGGGCCTCTGAGATTGTTTGGGATGATTGCCCCTGGCTGTGGCTCCACGTGGAAAAATTCGTCATCGCTTACAGAAGCGACCTGACCAATCTCCTGGTCACCAACACGGAGATGTTCTTCCCGACTTACATGAAGAAAAAGTAATTCGAGGAGGTTCCGCCGGTCCGATCGCTGTTTTCGATCGGACCGGCTTCTAATGGATGAATCCGGGATGATCCGTCTGCTCTTCTACCTGGTCATTCTGGATTGGGAAGGCATGGCACGTACGTGGGGACATGTTGCCCTGAGATCATGGGGATGGGAGGCGATGTTTTTCTTCCCTGATAAGCAGGGCGCAAAGGAAGGCCATGAGGGAAAGGGCCGCCGAGATGATAAAGGCAGGATGATAACTACCCGTCCGGTCGAAGATCACACCGCCCATGAAGGCCCAGAACCCACCGCCTATGTGGTGGATAGTGGTAATGAATCCCGAGATGAGGCCCAGATTTGAAAAACCGAAAAGCCTGCCCACCAGGATCGCATTCAACGGCGCCGTAATCAGCAGGGTGAAGCCGAAGGCGCCGGAGAAAAAATAAAAACCCGCCCTGGTATGAAACCGAAGCAAGAGAAGAAAGAGGAAAGTGCGCAGGAGGAAGGTGAGAGCGATGGGAATCTTCGTTCCGATCCTGTCCGAGAGGGGGCCTGCCACAAGGATTCCCGCAAGGCTCAGGAGCCCGAGCCATCCCAGCATGTTACCGGCAATGGCCGGTGAAATTCCGTAGTCTGTCACCATAGGGATGAGATGGGTGGTGACTAAAAAATCCCCGCCGCCGCAGACGAACATTACAAACACAAAGAGCCAAAAAGAACGGGTCCTCATGGCCTGGCGAAGCCCCAGGTCCGGCAAACCCGCCTCAGCCGACCGGCTGTCGTCTCCCGCCTCCGAAGCTCCCCCTTCCACGTATCCCCAGGGTTTAAGCCCAAGGCCCTGTGGATCCCCTTTTATGACGAAAAGGGCAAGACCCAGAATCACGACCAACATCAGCAGCCCGAGGACGAAGTAGGAACACCTCCAACCATATCGAAGCACCAGCCCGGTGAAGGCTGGAACCAGGATGAACTGCCCCAGACAGCTCCCTGCCAGGCCCAGGCTGACGGCCAAGCCCCGGTGTCTGTGGAACCACTTGCTCAAAAGGGCGGCGACCAGGGGAACGGTGGTTCCTCCCATGCCGACGGCGGCCAATACCCCGTATAAGAGAAAAAACTGCCAGAATCGCTCAACCAGGGCCAGGCCCATGAATCCGGAGGTAAGGAGCACGGCTGAAAAGGCGATAACCCACCTTGGTCCGTATCGGTCATAGGCTCTTCCGGTGACAAGGAGGCTCAGGGCAAATACCGTCATGTTGGCGAAAAATGCCAGGGAGACAGCGCTCCTGTCCCATCCGAATTCAGCCATGAGGGGCTTGAAGACGACCCCAATGGTGAACCTGGCCCCACTCGTCAGAAACAAAATCACGAAACATGCAGCCAGCACATACCAGCCGAAAAATAACGGACTTCGAGTGTTCGAAGCGAGAGGGCTTACCGCCCCTTTCTTATGAAAGACCATAAGGTTTCACCGACACTGGACCTAGGAATAAAGATGGCATCGAACCATGTGGGTCCGTCCGCCCCCCCCAATCCATCGGATCTCCGGAGGGACCTCTCTGCAGTGGTCTTTCGCGAGGCGACAGCGGGTATGAAACCGGCAACCCAGGGGAGGATCTTCCGGGCTCGGAATGTCGCCGTTCAGGACGATCCTCTGGTTGCCCCGGTACGCCGGGTCAGGCCTCGGGATTGCGGAAAGCAGGGCCTCGGTATAGGGATGCTTGGGGGAAGAGAAGAGGATTTCGCAATCGGTCATTTCCACGACCTGGCCGAGATACATGACGGCGATCCGGTTGCACAGGTGCTCCACGACCGCCAGATCATGGGAGATGAATATCATGGACAAGCCCAACTGCTTCCTGAGATCTACAAGGAGATTCAATACCTGGGACTGGATGGAGACATCCAGTGCAGAGACGGGTTCGTCTGCGATAACGAGCTTGGGTTCAAGGGCAATGGCCCTCGCGATTCCGATCCTCTGGCGCTGTCCCCCGGAAAACTCGTGAGGATAGCGGGAAGCGGCCTCCGGTTCAAGCCCTACCATCTTGAGAAGCCGGGCTACCCTTTCACGCCGCTCTTTACGGTTTCCGACTTTATGGACTATCAGGGGTTCCGCAATGATGTTTCCGACCTTCTGCCGGGAATCAAGAGATGCATAGGCGTCCTGAAAGACGAGTTGCATCTCCCTTCGCATGTGCCTTAGTTCCCCGGGCCTCAACTCGCAAAGATTCTTTCCTTCGAGGAAAACGCTTCCCGATGTGGGCTCGATCAGCCGAAGGAGAAGCCTGGCCAGGGTGGACTTCCCACATCCGGATTCCCCCACCACTCCCAGGGTTTCTCCGCGCTCAAGGGTGAGATCCACATCTTCAACGGCATGGACCGTACCCTTTCCGCCCCTGGCCGGAAAGTATTTGGTCAGGTTTTGCGCTCTCAACAGTTCACTGCTCATAAGGATTCCAACAGGCCAACAGATGGCCGTCTCCGCAATCCACAAATGGAGGAGTCTCCCGGGAACAGGAATCCTGTGCCCGTTCGCAACGGTCTACGAAATAACATCCCTTGGGCCGCTGGTCCGGACTCGGGACCACTCCCGGAATGGTGGGGAGATGGGCGCTCTTGTTTCCGATCTTGGGTATGGAGGCCAGGAGTCCCTTGGTGTAGGGGTGCATCGGGCGAAGGAAAAGCTCCTCCGTGGCGGCCTTTTCCACCATCTTTCCCGCATACATGACCACCACATCATCACAAAAACCCGCCACGACACCCAGATCATGGGTGATCATCAGGATGGACATCTCCAGCTCTTTCTGGAGCTGGAGAAGGAGATCAAGGATTTGGGCCTGGATGGTGACGTCCAAAGCGGTAGTGGGCTCATCGGCGATCAACAGGCTCGGCCCGCAGGCCAAGGCCATAGCGATCATGACCCTTTGCCGAAGCCCGCCGGAGAGTTGGTGGGGATATTGATCGAGCCTGCTCTTTGCAGCGCCCACCCCCACCATCTCCAGCAATTCCACTACCCTCTCGCGGGCCTCATCCTGCCGAAGACCGCGATGGAGCCGGAGCACTTCGGCGATCTGAAAACCCACGGAGTAAACCGGGTTGAGGCTTGTCATGGGTTCCTGGAAGATCATTCCGATTCTGTTTCCCCGGATCCGCCGCATCTCCGCATCACTCAGAGAAAGAAGGTCGGTGCCATTGAAAAACACCCGCCCTCCCTCCACGTGGCTGGGCGGGGAAGGGAGAAGGCGCATGATGGACATGGCCGTCACGCTCTTTCCGCACCCGCTCTCCCCAACCAATCCCACTGTCCGTCCCCGTTCAACCGTGAAGGACACATTTTCCACCACCCGGACCCTTCCGGTCTCTGTGGTAAAACTGACCGTGAGATCTTCCACCCGGAGGATCTGTTCCGCTTCCGGCACCGCTCTGGACTCCTTGAAAGAGAAGGCCCTCAAACGAAAACCGCCTTGGGAAAGTAGAAGGAAACGATCCAGTTCGGCGCATCCACGATCTCGCTGATGCGTAAGTCGCCGCAGACGCTGGAGAGCATGTAGGCCTCCTCAGGGGAGAGGTCATGTTCCCGGCTGAGCAAATCCACCATGCCGCTCACGGCCTCCCTGGCCGCTTCCATCAGATCCGGACCGATCCCCGTTGTTACCTCGTAGCCCTTTTCGTCAATGTGACGAGTCACCGGACCGGGAGTTGAAAAGCGGGGGTAAGGCAGGGACATCCCCTTTTCCACCTCCAATCGAACCGTGACCTTCATTGGGCTTTCGATGGCCGTGCCGCAGACCTCACCGTCTCCCTGGGCCGCGTGGGCGTCTCCCATGGAGAAAAGGGCCCCGGGCACCTCTACAGGAAGGTAGAGCACCGTACCTTCTCCAATGTCCCGGGTGTCCATGTTTCCGCCCACCCTTCGGGGATTCACGACACTGTGCTCACCCCTCTCACCGGGTGCCACCCCGATGGTTCCGGGAAAGGGTTTAAGGGGAACCCTGATCCCGGGCCGGAATTCCGCGGGCGCCAGGGTTTTAGGGTCATATTCCCAGATATGAAGGGCCGGGTTCTTGAAACGGTCGGCAAGCAACCCGAAGCCCGGGATAACCGCCGTCCATCCCCAACCCGAAGGGTCGAAGGAGAGGATGGTCACCTTGAGGGCATCACCCGGTTGGGCCCCATCCACGAAGACGGGACCGGTTACAGGGTTGACCCTGGAAAAGTCCAGGGCGGCGACCTCCTCAAGGGTGGAACGGGCAGAGAGCTGCCCTCCCGAGGCGTCCACCGTCTCGATTTCCACCACGCTCCCGGGGGAAACCGTCAGGGCGGGGGAAAGGGAAGGGTTCCACCCAAAGTGGCTGCTCTCCTTATGAACCGTGTAATCCGGTTGAATGGAAGTCATAACCTTTCCTTTCTCTTTACACTACTGGACATCCTTGGCGTAAACGTACTCGTAGTTAACCGGAATGTGGACGGGATCCACGAAGATGGCGTCGGGTCCTCCCAGGCGCCTGGCCCGCATGGTAAACCGCTGCTCATTGAAGATGGGGACCCAGGGTGCGTCATCCATGATCTCGATGAAGATGGACCTCCACAGTTCCTCCCTCTCTGCGGCCCTGGAGGGATCGCTCATGGCATCGGCCTTGGCAGCCTTGGCGTCCAGTTCCTTGTTGCAGTACCAGGACCAGTTCCAGCCGCCCTTCACAGCCCCGCCGCAACCCAGGATGGGTCCGTAGAAATTGGAGGGGTCCGGGAAATCGGCGATCCAGGCCATGCCCCCGGACCAAATCATGGGAGCCTGGTCGGGCTCACCGCCCGCGGCGATGACCGTGGACTGGGCCAGGGTCTTGATTTCGGCCTTGATTCCGATCTCCGCCAAGTCTCTCTGAATGGCTTGGGCGATTCGGGGATTGGGATCCGTGTTGTTGGCGTAAAGTTCGGTCGTGAAACCGTTGGGATATCCGGCCTCGGCCAGGAGTTCCTTGGCTTTCTTGGGATCATAGGGATATCCCTTGTAGTTCTTGTCATAACCGGGCATGGCCGGGGGAAGGGGCTGGTTGGCGGGCACGGCCCGGTTGTTGATGATCTGGCAGATGCGCTTCTTGTTGATGGCCATGTTGACGGCCCTGCGGACCTTGACGTTGTCAAAAGGTTTCATGCGGACGTTCATGGCGATATAACCGGTGTGGAGCTGCCCACCCTCGACAATCATGCCCTTGTTTTTTGGATCCTTCATGACCTGGAGAAATCGGGCCGGGGGAATTCCGTCGCCGAGGATATCCACTTCCCCGCGCTGAAGTCTGAGGAGCGCCACGGTGGGTTCCTGTCCAACTTCAAAGACGATCTCGTCCAATCTCGGCAGGCCCGGTTTGTAATAATAGGGGTTACGGACAAAGACGACCCTTTGCCCGAGCTTCCATTCTTTCATTTTGAATGCGCCGGTGCCGACGGGGTTTTTGCCGAAGTCCATACCGTACTTCTCCACCTCTTCCTTGGGCACGGCAAAGGCGAAGTTGATGGCCATCACGTGGAGAAAGGTCGCATCGGGTTGGATCAGTTCGAATTGAACCGTGTAGGGATCCAGTACCGTGATCCCCGAGAGGTGTTCCGTTTTCCCGGCCACCATGTCATCATAACCCTTGATGCTCCAGAAAAAACCCTGCCCCGGGCTCTGGGTCTTGGGATTCACGGCCCGCTCAATGGAATACTTGATATCCTCTGCGGTCAATTTCCGACCGTTATGGAATTTTACGTCCTTTCTGAGGTGGAAGGTATAGACCTTGCCATCCGGGGAGATCGTGAAATCCTTTGCAAGGTCCGGCTCAAGGATATAGGTGCCGGGCTTGTAATCCATAAGACCGTTGAAGAGGCTCTTGATCATGGACCAGTTTTGCCAATCATAGCCGATGGCCGGGTCCAGGGTGCTGATGTCGTCCTTGTAGGTGACCACCATCTTGCCACCCTGTTTGATCTCCGCGGCGACGCCTTGGCCTAAGACTGCCAGCAAAACCGAGGCGGCCAGCAATGGTATCCAAATCCATCTCCTTTTCATTTCTTCCCTCCTCTGTTGTTTTAGGTTTTCACCAATAGGGCATCCTCCATCCGGTCGTTATCGAAGATATACACGGGGATCGATGAAAGGGATCACCAGGTCCGCGAGAAGATTCCCGAGGACGATCCCTATCGCCGCCACCAGCGTAACCCCCATGATGACCGGGATATCCACCATCTGAATCGCCTGCCACGCCAGTTGCCCGATGCCGGGCCACCCGTAGACCGATTCCACCACCACGGCCCCTGCCATGAAGATCCCGATATCCAGGCCTACCATGGCGATAACAGGCAGGACGGCGTTCCGGAGAGCATGGACGATCACGACCTTTCGCTCCCCCAGTCCCTTGGCCCGTGCCGTGCGGATGTAGTCCTGCCTCAGGACGTCCACCATGCTGGATCTCATCATCCGGCTGTACCAGCCCCCGCCGGAGATCCCCAGGGTCAGGGCCGGCAGGACGAGGTGGTTGAGGGAACCATAGCCTCCCATCGGGAATATCGGGAAAATATGGGAAAAGAGGTAGAGAAGAAGAAGTCCGAGGACGAACTGAGGGATCGATACACCCGCGAAGGATAGGGCCATGATCCACTGGTCCGCGGGTCTGCCTCTTCGGGTTGCTGAAAAGATCCCCGCCGGGAGGCCGATGAGAAGTTCGAAAAAGATGGTTCCGCCCATTAGCAGGAGCGTCGCGGGTAGACGGCTCAGGATCAATTCACTTACCTGGGTCTTCTGCTTGTAGGAGCGGCCCAGATCCCCCTGGGCCAGGCGGCTGAGGTATTTGATGTACTGGACGGGCAAGGGCTTGTCGAGACCCAGCTCCTTGCGGATCGATTCGACCGTGGCCTGGGTGGCGCTCCGGCCGGCGATCATGCGTACGGGATCGGCGGGCATGAGAAATGAGAGACAGAAGGTGATAAGGGTCACCCCGAGAAGGATGAAAACGGATTGGGCCAGTCTCTTACCAAGAAAAACCAGCATTATTCACGCCCCCTTTGCGTCGGGTCCAGGATGTCCCTCAGGGCGTCCCCCACGAGGTTAAAAGAGAGGGAAAGGAGCATGATGGCTGCCCCCGGGAAAAATACGAGCCATGGAGCATCCAGGAAATAGGACTGGCTCTCATAAATTATTCCTCCCCAGGAGGGCGTGGGCGGCCTGACACCTACCCCCAGGAAGGACAAGGTCGCTTCCAGAAGAACCGTGGTGGCGATTCCCAGGGTGCCCCAGACGAGCAAGGTCGGCCAGAGATGTGGAACAATATGGACGAAGAGGATTCTGGGCCAGGCCGCACCAATGGAGCGGACGGCCTCGATGTATTCCTGGGCCGAAAGGGCCACGGTCTGGCTGTAAATCACCCGGGCGATCTGGACCCAGTTCACCAGGGCGATCACCAGGGCGACGATCCATAGGCTTGGTTTGAAGATTGCGGCCAGGGCAATGGCCAGGAGCAGGGCGGGAAAGGCCATCATGAGATCCGTGAAACGCATGATGACCGTGCCCAGCCATCCCCGGACATAACCGGCTACTATGCCCAGAAAGGCCCCTATGAAAACCGCGGCCCCATTCGCTGCAATCCCGATGAGCAAGGATGTCCGAGCCCCGTAAAGCAACCTCGAAAACAGCCCTCTCCCCAAAAGATCGGTACCGAGCCAGAATTCCGAATTGGGAGGAAGGGGCGCCCCTTCGGGAGTCAGCCCTTCGAAATATTGCTCGTCCGGAGGATGCGGCGCAAGGGAAGGGGCAAAGATCGCCGCAAAGGAAAAAACCAGGATGGTGAAAAGACCGAAAAGGGCGAGCTTATTTCCGAAAAATCGCTTAAGGGCGTAATTCATAGTCTAATTATCAGACAATATATAATAAAATCAATATTTCATTTCCCTGTTTGTTGAATGGGACATTACCTGCAACGGGGCGTCTTTTTAAGAAGTTCCTCCCTTTGAAAAATTCAAAAAGAGTTCCTTTTCAAGATCGCCACCGAGCCTAGATTTTTTGGAAAAAGGTAGGGGCGGTAATAATCCAGGCCGAAAACGAACCCTAGCGTAAATGTCTCCCGCTTTAACAGGCCGTTAATACAAAGAGAGTTTAATAAGGCAAGTTTCCGTGTATCCAGTCTGTATCCCAAGGGGAATATAGGGAAATCCATAATCACTGTCAAGGAGAAAGGAGGGGGTTTCAGCCCCGCAGGCCGTTCTTCACCAAGCCGTAAGCCTCTTTCCTGGCCTCCTTACCTTTCGGATATTCGAGCCACTTGGGTACCGGTTTGGGCCTCCACACCTTACCGTAGAGGAAATTATCGATGGCTGGAAACACCTTTCGAGCCACAGGGGACCTGGCGACAAACCAGCGGACCATTTTGTGGAGAAACGTGTTGGGGCGGCTGAACGGGCAGATGGCCATGCAGATGGAGCAGTCCGTTCCCACCTTGGACCAATACTCAAAACAGGTGTCTTCGTTGAGCTTCCACTTCAACGCCCCCCTGTGGACCGTCTTCTCTTCCATGGGAATGGAACTGGAGGGACATGACTCCGCACATTTCTTGCATCGCTTACAAAACTCATCGGCGCCGATGGAAATGGGCTTGTCCGGCACCAGGGGCATGTCAGTAAGGGTGGCGAAAATGCGGACCCTGGCCCCGAATTTGGGAGCCATCAGATACCCGAGGCGGCCCACTTCCCCCAGACCTGCATCCACCGCCAACGGGGGAAGGGCGATGTCATATCGGCGGGTGTTCTGTGCGATTCCCCTGTAGCCCATATGGGCGAACCACCTGGCTAAAAGGGTGCTAAGATACGCCCCCCTGGAATACCCCCGGGCGCTCTCGGCCACGGTAGGGGTATGGGGTGCGCCGTATACATGGTCGGAATCCATCTCCGTAAGCATCACCACCGCAAAAGGGGGAAGGGCCGCCGGGTCGATCTCCTTCCCCCAATCCTCCCACCGGTCGTAAAAGATCTCCCCCCGATGGGAGTAAACCCAGTTTGGATTGACCTTGCAAATCCCCACCATGTCGGCCCCGATATGGAGGGCATACTCTTTAACGATCTGAGTTGCTCTCTCCGGCGATATCTTGGCGGGCGGTACGCCGGGTTCCGGTTCAGCTACGGCATAGGGTCCCAGGAAATGGGGCATATCAAAGGCCGCCTCCATCATGGATACGTTGGGCCGGTATCCTCCGTCGATGCCGCCGGGTTCTCCCAGGAGACCCTTTTCCCTGCGCTTGGCGTCCGCCTCTTCTTTTTCGGGATGCATGGCATAGTACTTCCTGTAATACTCGGTCCCGGGAGGCACGCTTCTTACCCGCGCAAATGGGATGTCCCGCTCGTCGGGACGTACGGGCTCGGATACGAGGTGACCATCTGCACCCTTAAGGGCCTTGGGATCGGGCCTCCCCGGAATAAGAAGGATCCCTCCGAATACCGCCCCCATCCCAAACCCCAGGGCGATAATGATCCGAAGCCCCGGGACCCAAATAATGAGACCGGCCAGAACCAGGGAAACAAGGGCCAGGCCGGCCCCTACCTTGGGGGCGCGGGGCTCCCTTTCCCGTATGGATTCGTAAGTGAAATACAGGGCCGAGACGAAAAAGACGAAATCGGCCACCAGAAGCCCTGCCGTGAGGGTATTCATAGGCAAATCTCCATTCTTTCTTTATTCACAGGCTACATCATCCGATTAGGCAGAAAGAGCACGATCTGGGGAAATGCAGTCAAAAGGATGATGCAGATGATCATGGCAATCCAGAAAGGCACGATTCCCCGGAAGATGGTATACATGGGGATATCCTTGGCAACGCCGCTCAAAACGAACACGTTTACGCCCACCGGCGGGGTGATCAGGCTCATCTCCATGGTCAGTGTGATGATAACCCCGAACCAGATGGGATCAAAACCCAGTCTCACCACGATGGGATAGACGATGGGGACCGCCAGGACCATGATGGAAAGGCCCTCCATAAAACATCCCAGCACCATGAAACCGCAAATAATGGCTGAGATAACCACGTAGCGCCCCACCCCTATGTTTACGATCCAGCCCGCCAGTTGGTCGGGGATCTGGCTGAGGGTGACAAAATACTGGAATATCATTGCCCCGATCAGGATCCCAAAAATGAAGGCCGTGGAATGGGCCGTGTCCTTCAATGCATCCAGGAAATTGCGCCAGGTGAGTCTTCGCTTGAGGATGGTTACCACAAAGGCCCCGAAGGCGCCTGCGCCGGCCGCCTCCGTCGGGGTGAACCATCCCGTATAGAGCCCTCCGATTACCAGGACAAACAGGGCCAAGAGGCTCCAGGTGGACCGGAGGGAAGCGACTTTTTCCTTCATTTTAAACTTCGGACCCGCTGCGCCGATCGCGGGGTTGATTTTCGTGGCCACCCAGATAGTGCCCATGAAAATCAGGGCCAGGCAGATGCCCGGGATCATGCCTGCTATGAAAAGCCTGGCGATACTCTGCTCTGTGAGGATGCCGTAAAGGATAAGGACCGAACTCGGCGGGATCAGGATGCCGAGGGTCCCCCCGGCCGCAATGCATCCTGTGGCCAGGGTATCGGCGTAGTTGAGCTTTTTCATCTCGGGCAGGGCGATGGCCCCGAACATGGCGGCAGTCGCCAGGGAGGATCCGGAAATAGCGGCAAAACAGGCGCAGGCCCCTACCGTGGCCATGGCAAGACCGCCCGGGAGGAAACCGATCCACCGGTAAAGCATATTATAGATCTCTGTACCCATTCCCGATTGGTGGGCGAACTGTCCCATGAGCAAGAAAAGAGGGATAACGCTCAGGGTATAATCGGCCGTGGTCTTGATGGGATCTATCCCCAGCACCCCGATTGCCGATTCGAAAGAATTGAGGGCAATGAAACCCAAGAAACCCACCAGGGCCATGGCGAAACCGATCTGCATGCGCATGGCCAGGAACAGGAAAAGGAGTAAGATACCCAGGATACCGATCGTAATGGGACTCATGATTCGACTACCTCATGTAAGGCCGCCAACGCCTTGGCCAGGAGGACCAGGGCGAGCAGCCCGCAACCGACCACCGCCACATATACAAAAGGATACACCGGAAGTGCGAGGTCGAGGGTCACCTCACCCCACTCCCGCATGTTGTCCGCATGGCGGTATATGGCCCAGGTCATCAGGGAAAAAAGAACAAAACAGATGAATTGCGTCACAATATCAAAAATGGACTGGACCCGCGGGCTGAACTGCTTGAGAATCAGATCCACCTTGATATGCCCGTCGTGGACCTGGCATTCCGCAAGGGAGCAGAAGACCACCATGATCATCATCATCTCGGTAAGTTCCACCGAGCCGAGAACGGACCAGGATGTGAACTTACGTAGGAAGACGTCCGTTACCGTGATCATCATCATGATAAAGAGAAGCAGCCAGGTGATACGGTCCAGGTACTTGGCGAGAGGAAACAGGATTTTCTCCAGGATCCCTTTTTTATCACTAGATGTTTTCATCTTGAATAACCCCTTGTTTAAAGACCGGGCCGGCATCGCCCGGCAGGGGCGAGCCGACCCGGAGACGGACCTCTGGGGTGAAAGGAGGGTCTTACTGGTTCGCCTTGGCGGCGGCCAGGGTGGCCTCCAGGATCTCCTTCGCGGGGATTCCCTTCTTGGATTTTTCCCTGACCCAGTTGTCCCAAATACCCTTGAGGGCCTCTCTCATCTTGGCCTTCTCGGCCTCCGGGAGCTTGTGGAACTGGATCCCCTTGGCCTTGCCCGCCTCGATGTTCTCGGCGTCTTCTTCGTCAAAGGCAGCGGCCGCCTTGATACCGAAATCCCTGTTGGCTACCTGATCAATGGCCTTCTTGGCGAAGTCCGGAAGGCTGTTCCACTTCCGCTTATTCATCAAGATGCACATCAGGGCGCCGTTATAGTTGATCTCAGTGATATGTTTGATAACATCGATGAGTTTGTGGCTCAAAAGGGCAGCATAAGGGGTGACTGCACCGTCGACCACACCCTTCTGCAAGGATATTGAGAGCTCTGAGATGGGCATGCCGATGGGATTGGCCCCCAGCAACTTGAGGCCTGCGGTCTCGGTAGCGCTGGCGGAGCGGATCTTCATGCCCTTGAAATCGTCCATCTTGGTGACCGCCTTCCTCACGGTGTGCAACTGGCTCAAGGGTGCTGAGAGGAACCACAACACCTTGAACTGTTTGTAATCCTCTGCAAGGTAAGAATCATAGATGTCGTAAACCGTCTTGGTCACATGGACGGCGTTGTTGAAAATAAAGGGCAATTCAAGGACGCTGCTTCTCTTGAAACGGCCTGGGATGTACTCGGGCAGGACGAAACCGATGTCCGTGATTCCCGTTGTAATGGCATCGACCATGGTCTTGGGGTTGGCCAGGGTCGCCCCGGGGTAGATCTTGATCACCACCTTGCCGTTCGTAAGCCGCTTCACTTCATCGGCAAAGGGCTTAAAGGCCTTCCGGTGCTGAACGTGCATGGTGGGAACAAAGTGGGCCAGTTTCAGTTCTATGGTCTTGGCCGCCGCCGGAGTCGCCATGATCCCCGAAAACAGGACACACGCAAAGACCAAAGCCATTCCCACTAAAATAACCTTCTTCATACGATACCTCCTTCTTCCAGGGGCCCGGCCCCCGATATGAGAGTTAAAGATGAAAAACGGACTCCATCGTCCGCATCACCCACATCCCAGGGGAAACATACAAACCGTTTAATCGTCAATGTTCCTGATTATGTATCTCATTTTTGCCTTCCCATGGCGGCGAGAGGAGGACGGTTATCCATATAGATAACTTAAGGAATTTTCCGATCAGATTCAAAGGCAATAAACGTACCCCTTTCCCCCCAATTTTAAATTGAAATAAATGAGCAATTCACGTGCCAAATACACGACAAAAAAAACCCTATGATTTCAAAATGTTTTACAAAAACCGGTTTCCCTGAAAACCCCAAAATATTGGTGACAATAAAATATTGTTGCCCGACAACAAAAAATTGACTATCATTTCTTTCCATGAAACTGAAGCCCAACTATGCACCTGAATTCGAATCCATGAGGGACCTCCTCCTGGACATGTCCCAGGAGAGGGATGTAAACGTGCTCCTCAACATGATCGTAACCCGGCTGGCCGCTCGGCCCCATGTCTTAATGGCGCGGATCTGGCTGGTGGAGGATGGAGACCGCTGTGATTCCTGTGCCATGAGGAGCCAATGCGAAGACCGCGGGAAATGCCTCCATCTGGCGGCCAGTGCCGGAGAGCCCGAAGCCGAGGAGTTGCTCGACTGGAAGCGGCTCCCTTTGGGGGCGGGTATATTGGGGCACATTGCAAACATGAGGGGCTGTTGGAGGAAAGACGATATAACGGTTGATTGCAGCCGTGTTGAGCAACAGGAATGGGCTCAGCGCCTCGGGATCAAGTACATAGTGGGGAAACCTCTCCTTCACAAAGGGGAAATTCTCGGAATATTAGGGCTCTTCCTCCTTATTCCCCCGGTTCGGGAAGGCCCCATCTGGTTGCGGATGATCGCCAACCACGCGGCCATCGCCGTGGCCAATGCGCGGGCCTTCGAGGAGATAGAACGTCTTAAGAGGGGGCTCGAACTGGAAAACGCCTACCTCAGGAAAGAACTCAACAAGATCCAGGCCTTCGGAGATATCATAGGAAAGAGCCCTGCCCTTCTTAACGTCCTTGAACAAATCGAACTGGTCGCCCCCACAGATGCCAGCGTGTTGATTCTAGGCGAATCAGGGACGGGCAAGGAACTGGTCGCTCGGGAGATTCACCGGAGAAGCCTCCGCCGGGAACGGCCGATGATCAAGGTGAACTGCGCCACCATTCCAAGGGGCCTTTATGAAAGTGAGTTTTTCGGGCATGTGAAAGGGGCCTTTACCGGCGCCCTGAAAGACCGGGCCGGCCGGTTCCAGGCCGCCGACGGCGGCACCCTGTTTCTGGACGAGGTGGGAGAGATCCCTTGGGACCTCCAAAGCAAGCTCCTTCGCGTTCTGCAGGAGGGCCGCTATGAGCGGATCGGGGAAGAGGTGACCCGGGAGGTGGACGTCCGTATCATATCGGCCACCAATAGGGATCTAAAAAAAGAGATCAGGGAGGGCCGTTTCCGCCAAGACCTTTTCTACCGTCTAAACGTTTTCCCCATCGAGGTGGTACCCCTCCGCAACCGAAAGGAAGACATCCCCCTCCTCGCTGCCCATTTCCTGAAACGGGTATGCGAAAAAATGAACCGTCCCCTGCCGATCCTTTCCAAGGAAAATCTCGACCAATTGCAACACTACTGGTGGCCGGGGAATGTCCGCGAACTCCAGAACGTCATAGAAAGGGCCGTAATCACCTCCAGATCCGGCACCCTCAGCTTCGACCTTCCAAGGGAATCCCGGAGGCCCGTTCCCCTCCGCCGGGACCATGGAGCCGGAGAAAAGGAACCAATGGAGGTCATTTCCGAGGAGGCAATCCAGAAACTGATCCGGGAAAACACCCTTTGCGCCCTGAAAAAAACCGGGTGGAAGGTTTACGGACCGGACGGGGCGGCCGCTCTGCTGGGTGTGAAGCCCACAACCCTTTCGGCACGGATCAAAAAAATGGGCCTGCAAAGGCCCACATCCCACTCCTACGAGACACCTTTTCCTCCCAGGCGCCGGTATGCCTAAAAGAGAAACCTTTATTCCCGGAACCCGTCAGGAACGGGTTCCCCGTCCACATAAACCCTCCCTTCGTCGTCCAGGGCAAAACGGCCCCGGGCGACCATCTCCAGGGTTCTTGGGAAAATCCTCCAGTCACCTTTTTCCTTTAGGAGGCGCTGATGCTCCCCGGCCACTTCGAGCAATCGTTTCCTGTCCTTTTCAAGCACTTCGAGGGGAGCGGGAAGCTCCACCTTCAGGGGATTGGAAACCATCAAGAGGGGCCCCGTGTCCACACCCTCATCGGTCCAGATGGTGGAGGATCGAAGATGGGTCTCCCCGGCCAGGATAGCATCCAGGACAGCATGTTCCCCGACGTATTTCCTTTTCCCCTGGGGAGTCAAAATGGAGAGATCAGCAGGGTGCACGTTGATACACCGCCCTAAGGTAATGTAACTCATGTAACCCCCGAGGGCCACGACATCGATCTCAAAGCAATGGATGAGTTTCCGGGCGACCTCGTCGTAGGCCTTCCGGGCCGCCAGACCTTCCGGTGTCGAGACGGTTCTCTTGAGGCCCCGCCGGGAATGAAATGCCCTGATATCGTAACTGAAATAGGGAATACCTTGCGCCCGGGCGATTTCCTCCCCCCTGGAGGTTCCGTCCGAACGGTCGCTGAAGATGAAGACCACCTCATAAGGAGGGCGGCCTTCCTCATCCTCCAAACGCTTCTGGGCCTCAAGGAGTTTGACGATATTGGTGCCCGAGCCTGACATGAAGGCCGCAACCCTCATCGGGCGGCCTGCCTTCTCAGGATCAAAGATGGGCTTGGGGGTCATGGTATCCTCGCCTCCCTTCCCGAGGCCTGCTGGGCCGGGAAAGAGTTATTATTGACAGAGCCCTTGGAACACGAAGCATTTCTTACCGATCCATCAGGACTTCTACGGGTTTGATTCCATAAGGACTTCCTTCCTCAATGGCCGCCAGGACACTCCCGCCCCCCGTGAAATAATAGGTCAGGGGATCGTCGAGGCCGGAGAGGTAGACACCTGGGCAAAGGTTCTTGAGTTCCTGGAGCGTGTCTCCCCCGGCGAACAATTTGCGGGCCGAGGAATTGGAGGCGATGAGACGGTACAGGGCCTCTGATCCCTCGTAAAAGTCCGGCATGTACCCCATGACGGCGTTTACGAAAAGGGTTCCGGCCGAGCCGATGGCCTCTCTCACCCTTTCCTCCTCGAGGGAGCGGGGGTGGATGTCCAGTATGTAACCGTAAGAGCCTCCTTCTTCAAGATCCTTGATTTCAAGGGTCCTGAAGCGGCCCTCCCTTTTGCCTTCCATGGTCTCGGACTCCACAAGGAAGGGCATTTCGAGGATCTTGTTTTCCTTGCGATCCCTTTCAACGAGGACGGATGCCTGGGCCTTTTCCTCCTCGGAAACACCCCGGATATTCACCCCGTACTTGGCCGCCAGAAAGGCATTGTAAAGAAGCCCTCCGAGGATGAGGTGGTCGGCCCTTTCATAAAGGGCCTGCAAAGGGCCGATCTTGGTATCATACTTGGACCCTCCAATGATCCCTACAAAGGGCCTCTGGGGATTGAGCACCCGATCCAGGCCGGACAGCTCCCTCTGGAGCAACAGGCCCGCATAGGAGGGGAGCCGGGTTGCAATATCATAGGTGGAGGCATGGGGCTGCCAGGAACCAAAGGCGTCGTTCACGAAAAGGTCGGCAAGGCCCGCCAGCTCCCCGGCGAACTGTTCCCTTTCAGGGCCCGAGGACTGTTCACCCTGGAACCACCTGGTGTTGGGAAGGTAGATCATTCCTATTTTCCCGGACAGCAATTCCTCCACCGCGGACCGGATGGAAGAATCCAGGTGGAGGATACCCCTTTCAGGGTCCTTCGGAAATTCCGGGACGTGGATACGGATCGGCAACTTGTTCCTGAGGTACTCAACGATGGGAAGGATCGATTCACCTTCCCTGCATTGAATCCGCCCCGTCTTCTTGTCCCGCGGCCGGCCCACATGGGTCATCAATATAGGCCGCCCACCCTTTTCGGCGATTCCGTAAAGGGTGGGAAAAGTGGCTTCGATCCGGTAGGGATCCTTGATCCGGCCGTTTTTTACCACGTTGTGATCCACCCGGACCAAAACGATCCGGTCCTTTAATTCCGCCTGCTGCATGACCCTGAGGTTTGGATTCTGTCCTATTGATTCCATTTGACAAGTCCCCCGGTTTCTTCCATATTGAAATTTTCAGACCCCGAAATGGGACACCTACCTCTAGTCAGTATTATTACAGCTATAGTCCAATTGTCCGGCCGAATCAACGCCAAAGGCATGACCACCCCACGAGGAAACCACCAGAAGAGGAGTAAAAAATCATGATCGTCAGGAACCTGCGTGATCCGGAGGTACTGGAAACGACTTACATCGCCCATGGGGGCGCCGTCGCGCAAATGATCCTGGACCGGCGGACCCTGAAGGAGATAGGATTCCTGGCCGTCGCCCAACTGGCCCCGGGAAGGACCATAGAAACGCACCAAGACCCCATGGAGGAGATCTATTTCATCATGCAGGGGGAAGGAGAGATGACGGTGGACGAAGAAACCCGTCATGTGAAACCAGGCGATGCCATCTGGATCCCTACTGGATCCTCCCACGGCCTGACCAACTCGGGAAAGGAAAATCTTGTCATCCTGGTGACGGCCTCCCCGGCCTGGTAAACGTGGGGAACGCTCCGCAATGACTAAACCTTTGCATTCCTCCGACCGATAAGCCCTTAAGGGGGATCTGGATCTCAGTGATTGTTTGGGCATCGAAAGAGGAAAAAAACGCCGGCGACGGAGATGATACGGAAAAGAGGACTGGTGCCTCGTCAGATATACCTTCACCCGCTGGGACTCCCGGAAACGGATCAAACGGTCCTCGAACAGTTTCCCTTCATTTCAAGGACGGGCAAACACCCCTTCCTGTCCCCGCCACCACCGGAGAGGGAAGGATGGAGCGTTTTTCAGATATCGTGAGGTTCAGGGAGAAGAAGCAGATGGATAAGGATTCTTCTCGAAGCAGGAACAAGGATAAGGACCTGTGGTTCCGCGAGTTCGACATCCGGAAGGTGGAGGGAGATCAGCCATCCCAGACCTCGGAGGCATCTGAGGCTTCCGGAGAAGAGCCCAATGCCCGCCGGGCTTATGAAAGGCTTCGGGAAAGGGCACGGGAGACGAGAAAACGGGTTCGGGAGGACCAGGATCTTGACGCCGCCGGGATCCTGTCCGATCTCGAATATGTCCTGGAAAATCACCTCCTCGAGGATCTTTTTGAGTATGCCATGATGAGCCCCGAAGATCCTGAACAGATCCTCTCCCAGATCCTTGACGTGACCATCGTGGCCCTCAAGCTGGGAGCCGGGTTGGGTTACGGAAAGCAGGAACTCCTGGATCTGGGGCTCGCAGCCTTCCTTGAAAACATAGGCATGTACAAGATTCCCGAATCCATCATCGAGAAGCGGGGCCGGCTGGATGAGCGGGAAATGGCCCTGATGCGGGAACATCCCATTTTGAGCGCAGAGATCCTTTCCCGACTCGGTGAGCCGTTCCAGTGGGTTTCCGATGTGGCCCTCCAGGTTCATGAGCGGGCCGATGGATCGGGCTATCCGAAGGGACTGAAAGGGGAAGAGATAGGAGAACCGGCATCCATCATCGGGCTGGCAGACACCTATGTAGCCATGATCAAGCGCAGGCCGCACCGTGACAAGTTCCTGCGCGCCGACGCGGTCAAGCTGATCCTCAAGGAAGGAAAAACCCTGTTTCCGGAAAAGGTGCTGAAGGTCTTCCTGGAGCACATTTCCCTCTTCCCCCTTAACACCTTGGTACGACTGAACAACGATTTCATAGCCAGGGTCATCGCCACCGACCCCGGACAGCCCCTGCGGCCTACCCTGGAACTCCTCCAGGACGGGCGGAACGCTCCCCTGAGGGACAGGAAGGTCATCCGTCTTGTTGACCATCCCGAGCTTTCCATCCTGGAGGCGGTGGATGAGAGCGTCCTGGCAGGACATTGATTTCCTCTCCATCGGGCCCCCCGAAGACCCTTCGAGGAGGCGGCTTTAAGACGGCTTTTTCCGGGCGGGGATTCCCCGGAGACCTTTGAAAAACGTTCGTTTTTGTTCAAGATCAAGGAAGGCGAAAATTTTAACCGCCCCGCTTGGGGGCCAAGCGGGACAGGCATCCATACATTGGAGTATTTCGAGGATTAAAATTTGAGTCTGACCTGTCTGCCGTGCCTGCCTGTCCTGTCGGAACGGCAGATAGGCCCGGCACAGGCAGGCGCAGAGATTGGGCAAAAGGGGGCGTTTTTCAAAGGTCTCGCCTGTAGACCGGGCTTAGGGGAGGAAACATCAAAAAAAGAGGGGCGACACAACTTGTCTTGGAAAGAACTCTACGGCCTGGAGATTCGACACGCCGTCAGACATAGAGTATTTCTGCTGGTGCTGATCGTTGTGGTCTGCCTCCTGTCGTCTCTCCTATACTCTTTCCTGACGGCCCCGTCCCCTCATTACGTATCCCGCTGCACCCTCCTCTTTGAAAAACGACCTCTTCTTCCTTCATCACTTTCCTCAGGGCCGCTTCTCCAAGGGGAAGAATACCTGTTCTCCCAGGTCTCCGTCATCAGGAGCCCCGGCCTCATCCTGGATGCCCTGGCGGCCCTCGGAGAGATCCCCGAGGCACCTTCAAGGGGCAATGGGCGACTCGATCCCGGATCGGCCTTGCGGGCCGAGGAACTTCTCTCCCGCCTTTCGGTGAAAGCAGACCCACGGGGATCCACCCTAGGAATCGAGGTCACGGCTGATGATCCCCGCCGTTCCCGAAACATGGCGGAGGCCCTGGTCCGGGCCTATCTCAGGCACCGGGAGAAAACGGCCAAGAGCTCCTTGCAAAAATCCCTGGAGGCCATCGAAAAACAAATAGAGGAGGTAAGCCTCGAGGTTAAAAAAGCCCGGGAATCCCTGGAAAGTTACCTTCTGGAAAACGGGGTGTTTGACCCTGAATTGCGCGGGAAAAGTCTCTCCAGGGAGAGGGAGCGGATAAGGGAAAAATCTCGGGGCCTGCTCCTGGAAAAACAGCGACTTCAAGCCGTCTTGTCCCGTCTCCAGGTCTTCACTCGGCATCTTGAGCCGCCCTCCGTGGATTTCCATACCGACAAGGCGGGCCCGGAATATGCCAAGCTGAACCGTACCCTGCTCGCCCTGCTGAAGGAGAGGGCGAAGGCCCTTGGAAATCCACCAATTCCCAAAAGAAGCAAACTCGAACGGAAGATAAAGGCCATCTCTCAAAAAATGACGAACCTCCTTTCCCGGCGGATTCGGGGAATGGAGGATGAAATCAAAGGGCTCCAAGAAAAAGAGTCGGAATTGTCCTTTGAGCTGGAATCCCTCCTGAAGAGGAGGTTGGAAGTCGAGGGACTGAAGCTTGAACTGAAAGGCCGCCGGGAAACCCTCCTCCTTTTGGAGAAGAAAAAGGTTGAAATGCTTGCGGGAGGTTCGGGAGACGACTGGAGCGTGAAGATCCTTCAACCCCCGTCTCTGCCGCGGGAGCCGGTGAGTACCCCGAACCATGCCGCTGCCGGCATCCTGGGGGCCATGGCCGGCCTGGTGATCGGCCTTGCCACGATCTTCTTTCTGGAACACTTCAGTTTCCCATACAGAATCCTGGAGGCAACGGAGAAGGCCTTGAAGATCCCGGTCCTCGGAGTCATTCCCCGGGCGGGGTCCCTCCCCGACCATCCCGGGGAGATGGGTGAACGGTCTCGGGGAGCCCCTGATCTCCGGTCTTATCTGGCCGATCATCTCTCCCGGGACTCACAGGTGGCGGAGAGTTTTCGGGCCCTCCAGGTCAATGTCCTTCAGGGAGGAAAAGGTATCAAGAAAACCTTACTGGTTACCAGCGCCTCTTCAGGGGAGGGCAAGACCTTTACGGCCGTCAACCTGGCACTTGTATCGGCCCAGGCGGGGATCAAGACCCTCCTGGTGGACGCTGACCTGAGAAGGCCCCGTATCGCAAGGCTCTTCGGCATCAAAGAAGAACCCGGCCTCTCCGATGCCTTGCTCGGAGCCATACATTGGCGGGATGCCCGCAGGACGGTGACGGATCTCCTCATGGGATCCTTGACGCCTGATGACCTCATAAGGGTCCGGGGCCTGGACCATCTGGATCTGCTGACGGCCGGACGCCCCGTTTCCAATCCCATCGGGCTCTTTCAATCCGGGCCCCTCGGGACATTAATGAAAGAAATCCAAGATTCCTACGATCTGGTCATCCTGGACACTCCCGTCTGCCTCTCCTCGGCCGAAGTGTTTCTCCTGGGCGACATTGCGGACGAGGTCCTCCTGGTTCACGGGATCGGGGTGACAGCCGGGAGGCTGCTCAAAAGGGCATCAAGGGTGCTCGGGCGGGCGGAATGTCCGCCTCTGGGCCTCGTTCTCAACGGGATCAGGGGGCGGCTCGGGTCTTGGAACGGAAATTGGAGAGTCACGAAAACTCCCTTTCCATCGGAGCCTGGAGAGGAAAGCCTCCGCACGGGGAAAGAATATTTCTCCCGTGAAAAGGATAGAACTGTTCCTCTGAAAGGGGATGGGAGTCTTCTTGGCGCCTTACCCTCCCCCAGAACACCCCATCTTATCGTAGGACTCTTCTTCCTGGGAATCGGTCTTCTCTGGCTTGGGGGGCAACTCGATCATACTCCTGTTCCGAATGATTCCCTCTCATCAAATCCGGCTGCTTTCCGGGAAAAGCAGGAAATCGATAAAACACACCCTTCCGAAACCGATAAGGCCGGATTAACACTGAAATCATCCGGCACTTCAACCGAATCGCTTCCAGCCCTTCCGCCGGTAACCGCCTCTTCATCCGCCCCGTCTGCTTCCCGGGAAAAGGCAAAAAATCCGCCCAAGGTCCAGACTCTTCCCATGGCAAAGGAAAAAACTCCTTCTCCTCCCATCTCTTCCAGTCCTCCGTCCCTACTGCCCTACTCCCTTTACCTGGGATCGTTCAAGACCCTGAAACGAGCTGAAAAGGCCGTCTCCATTTACAGCAGGAAAGGATTGTCTCCTTACTGGACCCGCGTGTATTTCAAGGAAAAGGGCTGGTGGTATCGGGTCTATGCCGGCACCTTCAGGGACAGGATGGAGGCGGAAGCCGTCCTGAATGGATTGGACCTTAAGGAAGCGGAGATCAAGATGACCCGGTATGCCAACCTGGTGGGGGAGTACTCGGATGCCGGCGAGTTGAAGGATCGCATGGATCAACTGAGAAAACTCGGGTATTGCCCTTACACCCTTCCCGAACCGGGAGGCCGAACCAGGCTTTACGTGGGTGCCTACCTGACGCGGATCGGAGCCGAAAGGCAGAAGAGAAGGCTTCGAGCGGACGGAATCGAGTCCAGGGTCGTGGAGAGATACACGAGACGGGGCTTTGTTGAGAGAACGGTCTTACCTTAAAATATGGGAGCAGAATCCGCGGGCCCCGATTTTTACTCCTTGTCAATGGCTCCGGCTTCCACTATGATTTCAGGTATGTGATTTCCCCTATCGGGCGAGACCTTTGAAAAATGCTCAATTTTGGTCAAGTTCAAGGAAGGCGAAAATTTCAACCGCAGGAATACATTTAGTATTTTGAGGATTGAAATTTGAGCCTGACGCCGCAATTCCGCGGGCCCAAAGGCCGCCTGCGGGCAACTTCGGTCTCACAAGCAAGGAGGATAGACATGGAAACGATAGAAGCTATTGTGGCCCGTGAAATCCTTGACTCCAGGGGCAACCCCACGGTGGAAGTGGAAGTTCGACTCGAAGATGGAGCCATCGGGCGTGCGGCCGTCCCCTCGGGCGCTTCCACGGGAAAGTATGAGGCCGTGGAGCTCAGGGACAAGGGAAAAAAGCGTTACGGAGGAAAGGGAGTCGAGAAGGCCGTCAGCAACGTGAACAAAATCATCGCGCCTGCCTTGGTCGGGATGGATGCGACGGATCAGCGCCTGATCGACGGCACGCTTATCGAGCTCGACGGGACGCCCAACAAGGGGAAACTCGGGGCCAACGCCATTCTCGGGGTTTCCCTGGCCGTGGCCCGGGCGGCCGCCGATTCTCTCTTTTTGCCCCTTTACAGGTACATCGGGGGCACCAACGCCTGCCGGCTGCCCATGCCCATGATGAACATCCTGAACGGGGGTCTTCACGCTGCGAACAACGTGGACTTCCAGGAATTCATGATCATGCCGGTTGGAGGGAAGACCTTCCGGGAGGCCCTGCGTATCGGGGCCGAGGTCTTTCATGCACTCTCCGCGGTGCTAAAGGAAAAGGGCCTTTCCACCGCAGTAGGGGATGAAGGTGGATTCGCCCCGGACCTCAAGTCCAACGAGGCGGCCCTGGAGATGGTGCTCGCCGGGATCCGAAAAGCGGGATACAAGCCCGGAAAAGACGTCGTGCTGGCCTTGGACCCGGCCTCCTCAAGCTTTTACCAGAAAGGAAAGTACGTCTTCTGGAAATCCGACGGCTCCAGGCTCAGGGCTGAGGAGATGATCGATTTTTACGCCGACTGGGTGGATCGTTTCCCCATCTTCTCCATTGAGGACGGACTCGCGGAAAACGACTGGAAGGGATGGAAAAAGTTGACCGAGAGGCTGGGAGACCGCGTCCAGATCGTGGGGGATGATCTCTTCGTAACCAACACGAAGCGGATTGCAAGGGGTATCAAGGAGAAGTCCGCCAACGCGGTCCTGATCAAGCTGAATCAGATCGGCACCTTGACCGAGACCATCGAGGCCATCGAAATGGCCCATAAGGCGGGCTGGCGGGCCGTAATCTCCCATCGTTCAGGGGAAACCGAGGACAGTTTCATTGCGGACCTAGCCGTTGCAACAGGGACCGGCCAGATCAAAACAGGATCCCTTTGCCGTTCAGAGCGCATCTGCAAGTATAACCAGCTCTTGAGAATCGAGGAGCAATTGGGAGGGGCAGCGGAATTCGCCCGGCCTTTCATTTGAGGTAGGGCCGAAGGGATTCCCAACGCTTCCTCCCCGCGGCATTTCACTGCAGAAAACGAGTCTATCCGCGATGATCTCATCTCCCGGAAGAACCAAGCGAAAAATCCGTGGATATCTCGCAGCTGGAACACGGGTCGAGATCTTTGAATCCGGATCTCGCAAGGGTGTCTCTACCAACGGCCCGGGCCTACCGGCTGCTGGCTCGGAAATTCAGCTTCGCTCAATCAGGGAAAGGATTTCGTCTCCATAGCTGCAAGTGGCAGGGCTTCTCCATGTACTTGCAAGATTCGGGTTGAAAAACATTCAATTTTGTTCAAGCCCAAAAAAGACGATAATTTTGGCTGTCTTACGCAGAATGCCAAATGGAACAGGCATCCACGTTGTTGAATAGAGGGCCGGAATTTGTCCGTGTGTAGCGACGACTCCTTACCTCCCTGACGGGTTCCCGGTTTGAGCCTGACTTGAAAGATTGAATATGAACAAGAAAAAAAAGATTGCAGTGAGATTTATCGCTATATCGCTTGAGAATTGGAAAAATTTCGCCCACGTGGAGGTCCCTCTTCAAAGGCGTGTTTTTCTTGTGGGCCCTAACGCGTGCGGCAAGTCCAATTTTCTTGATGTGTTTCGATTCCTGCGCGACCTTGCCTCTTCAGGCGGAGGATTTCAAGAGGCCATAAACAGACGAGGAGGGGTAAGTGCCATTCGTTGTCTCGCTGCACGGCGCAACCCCGACATTGCCATCTCCGTCGTTGTAAAAAGCGGACAGGATGAACCTCGTTGGGAATACGAATTGCGTTTTCACCAGGACAGCCAGCGTCGTCCATTAGTTCGTAAAGAAAAAGTAATTTGTGACGGCCGGACAATTCTTGAGCGCCCGGATAAAGATGATCGCCAAGATACCGAGCGATTGACACAGACATATTTGGAGCAAGTTAACGTAAACCGTCAGTTCCGTGAACTCGTCGAGATTTTTCAGTCGATACGATACCTTCACATAGTTCCACAACTCATTCGAGAACCGGACCGTTCTATAGGTAGGACCAGCGATCCCTATGGAGGTGATTTTCTGGATCAGATTGCGAAAACTGCGGAGAAAACGCGCAATGCGCATCTGAGAAAAATCCAGGAAGCCCTTCGCGTGGCTGTGCCACAATTAGGAAAGATAGAGATTTGGCGCGATGAAAGAGGTACTCCACATTTACGCGGCAAACATGAACACTGGAGGCTCAAAGGAGCATGGCAAACCGAAAAGGAGTTTTCCGATGGAACTTTACGGTTAATGGGCCTTCTGTGGGCCACACTGGCTGGAACAGGACCACTACTTCTTGAGGAGCCAGAACTTTCCCTGCATCCCGAAATCATCCGCTTTTTGCCACAGATGTTTGCCCGGCTCCAACGTCAAAGCAAAAGACAAATCATTGTCAGCACCCATTCCTCAGACTTATTGCGGGACGAAGGAATCGGACTGGATGAAGTCTTGTTATTGAAGCCCACGACCGAAGGAACGGATATAAAAACGGCGGATGCTTTTGAAGAAATTCCCGTGCTCTTGGAAGGAGGGATAACCCTCGCCGATGTTGTTATGCCCAAAACTCGGCCAGAGAACCCGGAACAACTTATGCTCTTTGGAGATGCATGAGATGTCAGGAGTGGTTGTTATTTCGGCTGCTGTTGAAGGGATGGTTGATGAGGCAGTGATTCGTAGGCTCTTACATAATATGAACGCGTCATTGGGATCTGTCTATGGAAAGAACGGCAAACCTCGACTTCATAAAGGCATTAAAGGTTATAATAATGCAGCCCGTTTTTCCCCATGGCTTGTTCTCGTAGATTTGGACCAGGACTTTGATTGTGCACCGCTTTTGCGAAATACGTGGCTCCCCGCACCAGGATCACATATGTGTATCCGCGTTGCAGTACATGAAGTAGAAGCGTGGTTGTTGGCAGACCGTGAGAGCATGGCTGATTTCCTTAGTGTGTCATACTCAAAAATCCCGAAAGATCCTGAAACCCTGGGCAATCCCAAAACAACGATTGTCAATCTTGCCCGTCAATCTCGACGTCGTAATATCCGTGAGGATATGGTGCCAAGACCAGGCAGCAGCAGGGAAATTGGACCTGCCTATTCTTCACGTTTAATCGAATTTGTCTCTAAGCATTGGCGACCTGAGGTGGCCCGCAAGCGCTCTGACAGCCTTGACCGAACAATTCATCGCTTAAAAAACCTTATTAGCAGATGGCAAGCAAAAGGTGGTCGTCAATGAATATCTCGTGCCCACACTTCATTCAAGTGGCAGCGCCGATCCGGGAGATATCGGCTGAAAGCCTGGTGTATAGGGACTTAAATCACGGGCATATCTCCTCATCTAATCCTTTGCGGGCAGGGGGGCCAAGGACGCCTTGGTGCGCCATTGCATTCGTTTCGTTGGCCACTGACCCCAAATCTCCCCTTTCATACTGAAGAATGGCCGCAAGGACCAAACCGGCCGTCTCGGCCCGGAGAATCCTCCTTCCCAGGGAAACCGCTATGATACCGCTCTTCCGGGCCAAGGCCGCTTCCTGCTCCGTGAAGCCGCCTTCCGGGCCCACGATGGCGAAAAAACTCCGTGAATCCGGATGGCGGGAGAGAACCGCCTTGAGATCCTGATCCTGCTCCCCTTCCCAGAGCATGAGCTTCAGGTCACTTCGCTTTCGCCCGTAGGCAAGCAGTTCCTCGAAACCGAGAAGCGGGCCGATCTCCAGGGGCCTTTCCCGGTCGGACTGCTTGGAGGCATTACGGGCGATCTCCTTCCAGCGTCGGCTTTTCGAGGCGAACTGCTCTCCCTTGAGCCTGATCACGGTCCTTTCGCTGGCAAAGGGAACGATCCTGTGTACCCCCAGTTCCGTGGCCTTCTGAACAAGGAGATCCATGGAACGGGACTTCAGGATGGCCTGGCACAGGGTAATTTCGGCCGGCGAGGTCGCGGGGGAGGGGATGGGCCTCTCGAGGAGGACCGTGACCTCCCTTCTGCTGCAGGATTGAATGGAAACCTGATACCGGGATCCTTTCCGGTCCATAAGGACAAAACGGTCCCCCGGCCCCATCCGAAGGACCCTCAGGATGTGCCTGGCCTCACTTCCCCCGATGACACAAAGTCCATTTTCTTCCTCCTTGATCTCTTCCACGAAAAAGCGTCTCACGAGAGAACCTCCACCATCAGGGTCTACAGGCCACGAGGCAGGCCCATTCTTCTTCCAGGAAGATCTCCTCTTTTCGGTAACCGAGCCGATAAAGGGCCTCTTCCATCCTCGATACCTGCTCCTCGAGGATGCCTGAAAGGATGAGGATTCCCCGGGGTTCCTGTACCCTTGGAAAATAAGGAAGCAGCTCCAGCAGGGTATCCAGGAGGATGTTGGCCGTAATCAGGTGGAAGGGTTCCCGGATTTCTGACAAGGGGAGGGGAGAGAGTTCGATGGAACGAGAAACGCCGTTAAGGGAGATGTTCTTCTCCGCCCAGCGCAAGGCCTCCGGGTCCATGTCGAGAGCCAGGATCCTCTCGGCCTTAAGCAGGGCCCCGTAAACGGCGAGAATCCCGCTCCCCGTGCCAACGTCCAGCATGGACCAGGGGTGATCGGGGGTGAATCGTTCCATGGCCCTCAGGCACATCCGGGTCGTGGGATGCTGTCCCGTACCGAAGGCGGGTCCCGGGTCGATATGGATGATATGGCCTCCGGGATTCTCCGGAACCTCCTCCCAGGCGGGGAGGATGGTGAGGCGGGGAGAAATTCGTTGGGATTGAAAAAAACGCCGCCATGAGTGGTTCCAGTCCCCCTCAGGGAGATCCTGGACCCTCACCCGGCAGGTGCGTGCTTCCGGGAAGATTTCAGCGAGTTCCCGGTAAAAGGCATGGATGCGCTTCTTCAGAAGGCCGGGCTCTTTGTTCCTGGGCCAGTAAGCCTTGAGAAGGGGACTCCCTAAGTCATCCGTCACCATACCCCGGCATCCGAGATCGAAGAGAAAGTTCCCGAGGGCCTCATGGGTGTCGGGGTGTGCTTCGATGGAAACTTCCAGCCATCCCGGTTTTTCGTCCGTCGATGGAGACATCCCTGACGACCCTCTTTCCGGCCCGCCGTTTCCTGAGATTGAGATACCTGCGGCGCACCTTGCACAGGGATAAGTGGAATCCACAGGCTGCTGTCGGCAGGCAAACGGATGGTTGGTTGGGGTGGGGGTGAAAACCGCCGCTCAGGCCCCCCGCCTGGAGGCGGGGGGCGAAGATCATCCAGGACAGGCCGCCCGCGGTTAAGCCTTTTCAAAAACATAGTTGAGTTGCCCGCCGGGAAGCTTATTCACCACGGTCTTCATCTCGAGTCCCACGGAAAGCTCTTCATCCTTGATGCCGTCGGCGATCCTTCCAAACACCTTGTAATCCCCGTAATCCAGGAGCGCAATGGTGTAAGGCAGATCACCCTCGAACCCCACGGGGCCGTATTGCAGCTTACTGAAGGTCAGAAGTTTCCCTGTTCCCGTGATCTCAAACCATTCCATATTGCTGGAAAGGCAATGGTAGCAATCGGCCCTGGGAGGGAAAAAGGTAAGACCGCAGTCCTTGCAACGAGTACCGGCGACCTTTCCGTCTTCCAGGAAACGGATGAAGTCGTTAGTTTTGGTGATGGCGGTGAAACTCACCGTGCCGAACTTCTTGAATCGATCGTCTACTTCTCTCTTGGCCATTTCTATTCCCTCCCGAGAATCGTGACGTTTCCGTACAGGCCCACTCCGCCGATGTTATGGATGAGCCCAATCGCGGGGTCCTTGACTTGCATCTCGCCGGCCTCGCCCCTGAGCTGCAAAACGATGGTGCGGATCTGGGAACCGCCCGTCGCCCCGATGGGGTGTCCCTTGGAAAGAAGTCCGCCGTCCACATTTACCGGGATGCTCCCTTCCTTGTAAGTCTCCTTGCTCTTGATCAGTTCCTTGCCCTCGCCCGGTTCGGCGAACCCCAAATTCTCGTAAGCCATCATCTCCGCGATGGTGAAGCAGTCATGCACTTCCGCTACATCTACGTCCTTGGGGGTGATCCCCGCCATCTCGTAAGCCTGTCTCCCGGCCTCAATACCTACGTTCAGGCCTGTGAACATGTCTCTTCCCGCCATATTAACGGGTGCAGAGGCCGCGCCGATTCCCAGGATCCAAACCGGTTTCTTTGAAAAGGCCTTGGCCTTTTCCTCATTCGCCACGATGATACAGGACGATCCGTCCGCGTTGGCACAACAGTCTCCAACCCTCAGGGGGCTGGCTACAGGGCTCGACATGGGGCTTTCCGGATCATTGAACATGTCCATGGTCACCGGCTTGCGATAAACGGCCTTTTCGTTGATTTGGCCGTAGGTGGCCGACTTGACCCGGATCAGGGCGAGATCCTCAGGGGTCGTTCCATACTTTTCAAAATGAGCCCTGGCATGAAGGGCGTAATAGGCGGGCATCATGGTTCCAAAAGGGCTTTCCCATTGAATGTCCGCCCCCCGACCCATTCTCTCCTGGGACTCGGCTGAGGTGATCTCCGACATCTTCTGGAAGCCAAGCACCATCACCACGTCATGGAGGCCGGACTTCACGAGGGAATAGGCCAGCTTGAGTCCCGTGCTACTGGATGAGCACAGGGTCTCCACATAGAGGGTCGGCTGAGGCGTGAGCCCCAGGTACTCCGCGATGACCCCTGCCGGGGACCTCTGTTTGTCATATTCCGGTGCCGAACAGATGACGGTGGCATCAATATCTTCCACGCTGATCCGGGCATCCGCCATGGCCTCCTTGAATCCTTCGAAGGCCAGCTCCCTGATCGATCCGGGATATCCCCGCACAAAGGCGCTCTGGCCGACGCCGATAATTCCTACTTTTCCCATTGGTTACCTCCCCGTACACATCTTTCGGTGTTCTCGTGACAGGCGGGCCCCTGGAGGCATCCATGGATCCCGGATCGTTTCAGGCCTTCCGGGCAAGACGCTGTTCCTAGGGGGCCTCCCTTTCAAATGAGTTTTGCTTCTCCACAAGGGGCATAAGATCGACGACCATTCCGCTTCGGAATGAGACCTTTCCCAAATGAGGCGAGAGAGAGTATAGGAGATGTAAAGGAGGGGGTCAAGCAAGAAAACCGCTACAATATGGCTACAATGTCTCACTCGAACTCCTCCGATTCCTCAGCAGGATAGAAAAGATAGAGAAATTCCTCCTCAATCCGTTCCAGATCTTCCCTGAGCAGTATCTCCTCAGCTTTCCTGCGAAAGGCCATCGATCTCCTCTCCATGTTTCGTAGCATTTCTTCCACCCCATACTCCCTGAGCAAGGCCTTGACCTCCCTGAAGAGGGCTTCGCTCCCATAGAGAAAAAGACCCTCGCTCAGGATCTTGCAGGCCACCATCCGCTTGAAGGTGTCAAAACGAAGCTGTTCTCTCACCCTATCCAAATCTTTTACCACATAATCAATTTCCTCACGGAGGTGTGGAGTCATGAGGAGACGGGTCTTTTCCCGGTAGATAGCCTCATCCAGCCGCTTCGCCATGGAATCCGGGAAGAGATCATCCACGATTACAACTATATCCATATCGCTTCCCCGGACCATCCTCCCCGTGCTCCTCTCGGGCCGTGGAACGTCGTGGGCCATGTTGTAGACGATATCCCCGGCCAAGATAAAACAGGCCCGCTCCTTGATATCGGTCTCGTCCCGGAAACGGCTCGCGAGGGAAGAGACGATATTGTAAGCCAGGTCCAATTTCGACCTGCTGATCTCCTCGATCCGTGAGATAAGAGCGGCCCCCTTACGGGCAAGGGCCGCGGGATCCCCCGGGAGACCCACTACTGAGTAAGTGAGGAACTCTCTCAGGATGGAGGGAGAGAGCCGGGCGTATCCTTCGATCCTGGAATCGAGGCGCAGGTACCGGGTTCCCACGTTTCGCACCACAATACGGCTGGATCCCTTGCAAGAACGCCACAGAACGATCCCGCTCATCGAGGTGGCCTCCAGGAGTTCTTGGCCTGTCATGGGCCCCTTTTCTTCGATCAGCTCGATGATCTCCTTTTCCATCAATGGGCCTTACCGGGAAGAAAAAAAGGATTGCACCATCCGGTCCACATCGGCCTTAAGGCAGAGGGCCGCTTCCACCGGTATTCGGGAGCGCCGCAGGAAAAGCCTCAACAGATCCCGAAAGTGTTCGTCCATAGATAATCGAAAAATGGGTATACCTTCCGGTGTCTCCGGGGCTCCCCCGGCCAGGGCCGCGGCCACGTTTCCGGAGAAATCCTCGAATTCCATTCGGAAACCTGGCTCCTTAAGGAGATGAAGGGTATCGGGGGTCATCCCCCTGTATAAAAGGTAGGCGTTGGCCCTGGGGGAGAGGGTTGTCTTGAAAAAGGGGTAGGTCTTAAAAAACAGATCGGCCGTGAAATGTTTCCCTCTCTCCTTCCCGGCAATCCACTGCAACAGGCGGGGGCCCCACCCCAGCAAGGTGAAGAGGGGATTCCTCTTCCTGCTGGAAAAGGAGAAGCTGTCCAGGTCATCGGCCAGGTTCATCCAGAATGATTTCTCCCTCTCGTCCAAGAGGGAGAAGGTTTTTGCCTCGGGGCAGGTCTCCCGCCTGCACTTCTCGCCGTAGTCCACCCGGTAGCGGAGGTCACGGCCGCCGTTTCGGGCCGGGTGGAGCAGGCAACCGATCCGCCTGTAGTCCGGATCCAGATACCCCAAGGCCCAGCAACTGAAACCGGTGATGGGGACGACGTCCCTCCCGGCCTTATCAAAGGTCCGGGTGTTCTCCCTGAGCATCCTCTGGACCATGCCGCGGTATTGGACATGCTCGTATCCGGGGGGCCGAATCGGGGGGCAACAACCAAAGCAGGTCTTCCGATCATCCGGAGAACATAAGGTTATGGTGTCCTTTTCCATGGCGGTGGATTACTCCCGGAAAAACCCGGACGGGAAATCCCCAAACCCTTCCCCGTCCGACAACGGGGAACCTGGCTTAAGGCCACCGTTCCGGCTCTTCGCTTCCCGTGGAATCAAAATTTTTGGGGGACTTTGAAACGAGGCGGCTCTTTCTCCTCCTGGCCAGTTCCCGTTTATCCACCACCTCGTCGGACTCATCCACGATTTCCCTTCCCAGGATCTCTTCCAGGATATCCTCCAGGGTGATCAACCCTGAGAGCCCCCCGTATTCGTCGATCACGATGAAAAGCTTCTCCCTGGTTCCCATGAATTCCATGAGGACATTGTTCAGGGTCGCGTTTTCCACCACGAAATGTACGGGCCGCATGATTTCCGTGAGCCTCACATCCCGCTTCCCTTCCGCGAGGGCGATGAAAACCTCCTTGGTCAGGACGATACCCACGATATCTTCCTTGTCCTTGTCGTATACAGGCACCCGGCTGTGTTCCCATTTAGGGGCTTGTCGATGGGCCTCCTCCAGTGTCATGTGCTCGCTGAGCGAGAAAACGACTGTCCTGGGAGTCATGACATCCTTGACCCTTCTGGTTTCCATGGAAAGGATATTGTCGATCACACTCTCTTGATAGGGTTTGATAGCCCCCGCCCTCATGCCCAGGCGGGCCATGATCCTGAGTTCCTCCGGCGAAACGGATTCCTGGGGCCGATTTTTTGCCAGGAGGCCTGTGATATGCCCGCACAACCAGATAGCCGGCCACATGAAGATAACGAGCCATTTCAGGGGAAGGGCGATCAGGGGTGCCAGGGAGCGGGCATAGACCACCCCGGCGGTCTTCGGTATGACCTCCGAAAAGATCAGGATGGTAAGGGTGAAAAAGGCCGAAAAGTATCCCAGCCATTGATCACCGAAAACGGCCGTGGCCGCCGATCCCGCAAAGGCCGCCCCGGCCGTGTTTGCGATCGTATTCAGGGAGAGGATGGCCGAAATGGGCCGATCGACCTTCTCCCTCATCTCCTTCAATATCCTCCCGCTGCGGCGCTTCTGATTAACCAGGGCCTCTATCTGGCGGATAGGTGTGGAGTAAAGTACCGCTTCGAGGAGGGAACAACTCGCCGAAACGATGACGGCAAAGCTCACGGAAACGATCAGTTCTATCATGGCTCACCTGGACTCCTGAATGAACGGGTTCGTGGTTGGCCCGGGAAAAGGGCAGGCTTTCATAACCGCCCCACAGGAAAATCCCTGTACCACGCCCGGACCTTCAACGTGCAAGCCTTGCGGCCCGGGTCAACTCCTCCGGCTTGTTGATGTTGATTAGGGTTAGCAGGTGGGGGTCAAACCGGCGGATCTCTTCCTCACGGACATACCGCACCCGGATTTCATCAAAGAACCTGATGATCTGATATCTCTCCTCCTCTATGGCCTTTTCGATGAGAGGGAGGCAGGTCTTGTGGTAGAGGGCGTGAAGCGGCTCTATCTTCCAGTCGACCCGCGGTACGACTGCATCAAACTCTTTCCCGGTCTCTATCATGTGACGAATCAGGCTGGAATTGATGAAAGGCATATCACAGGCCACGAAAAACCCGGCCTCGTCCGAAATGGTCTTGAGACCGGTGTAAAGCCCCCCCAGAGGGCCGAGTCCCTTGATCAGGTCTTCCACCATGGGAATATGGAGGTAGGCATATTCCTCCGGGGTATTGGTGACGATGAGCAGTTTATGAAAAATACCTGACATAACCCCCACCACCCGATCAATGAGCCTGACCCCCTTTATTTCGACAAGGGCCTTGTTCCTGCCGTAACGCAGGCTCTTGCCTCCTGCCAGGATCACTCCCGTAACACTGTGGGGGGAGAGTGATTTTTGTCCCTTCCTTGTTTCAAGATCAGACATTGTTAAAAAGATATGGAGGAGACTCCGTGGGGCCTAGGTTTCCACATCCCCGGGGAACACTCCTAAAAAGGGTTTCGCTCCCAGGGCAAATGCCTGTCTCCCGCCATTTCGTCGCAGGCCTAAAACACAGGAGTCTCCCTGTTACTTGAAAATCCGGAGTTCCAGGGTATGTCATTTATACATCAATCCCCACGAATCCGTCACCAAAAATAGATGAAGAACTGAAAATCCACCTCTATGCCATCATCCGTTGACAGGAGAGGTGATCGATGAAAATATTGATGGGCGGTCGTCATTTCAAATACCCTTTCAGCGGTGAGGCGAGACCTTTGAAAAACGTTCAATTTTGTTCAAGGTCAAGGAAGGCGAAAATTTTAACCGCCCCGCTTAGGATACCAAGCGGCAGAGGCACCATACATCGAAGTATTTCGAGGATTAAACTGCTATCGGCTGAACCCGTAAGCTTAGGGGCCAAGGGGTCGAGGGTTCAAGGGGTCAAGTGGAAAACATCTTTCTTTAAATCCCGGTTTCTCACTCGAACCCTGGGCCCCTTGAATCCTTGAACCTTACTAAAAAAACGATCCAACTAAAGTTTTCGCCTGGAAAGCCCAAGGTTCTCCCATTCACAGACTGGGACATTAAAATCTAACCCTGACGCCGCTTGTCCGCCGTTGTCTGGCGGACTTGTCACGCCGTAGCCATAGCGAAGGCGGAAGATTGGGCAAAAGGGGGCGTTTTTCAAAGGTCTCGAGGCATGATGGAAGGAAAACTGCCCGGCATCAGAAAAGATCTGGAATGTTTTCCGGTTTTCCATGAAGGACGACAATTTGTCCTTTTCAGGGATCCCCTGGGGCTGGTTCCCGAAGGTACCAGTGTGCCCCTCTCCCTTTACCGTTTCATGAGCCTCCTGGACGGCACAAAGAGCCTCAGGGATCTGCAGACGGATCTAATGCGTCAGCAGGGAGGCGTGCTCGTGGGGTCAGATGAGGTCATGGGCTTGCTCGCCCGGCTCGATAAATCTTACATCCTGGACTCACCCCGCTTCCGGGAGGCGCGGGACCGAATCATCGAAGAATTCCGTTCAAAGCCCGTAAGGCCGTGCTCCCACTGCGGTGCGGCTTACCCGGCGGAGGGCCCTACCTTGATGCAAACCCTGGAAGAAATCCTGAATTCCGGACCGTCGAGTGAGGCCATCCAGGGAAAGGTCCTCGCCCTCGCGGCCCCCCATATCGACCTTTCCGTGGGCAGGAACGGATATGGGACGGCCTACCGGACCCTTCGCGGGAGGGAATATCCCAGGGTCGTGGTCCTCGGCGTAGGGCACCGGATGGAAGACGGGATGTTCGCCATCACCGAAAAGGACTTCGAGACCCCCCTGGGGAAAACCGAAACCGACCGGATCCTGGTTCAAGACCTCCGTCACGCCGGGGCGGAGATCCTGGCCGATTCGGACATCGCCCACCGATCAGAGCATTCCATTGAATTTCAGCTCCTCTTCCTGCAATATCTTTTAGGGGCAGGTGCCTTCAAGCTGGTTCCCATCCTTTGCGGATCCCTGCTGGCGGGTCTTCCCAGCTATTCGCGCCAAGCCTACCTGGATCGGGCCGGCCCTTTCCTGGACCGGCTCAGGAAGGCCTTTTCGGGACCAGGGGGGCAGACTCTTTTCATTGCAGGCGTTGATCTCTCCCACGTAGGTCCGAAATTCGGCCATGACGCGCCCGCCCCGGCGCTTCAGAAAGAGGCCGGAGAACACGACAGGGCACTGCTTGAGGCATTTTGCATGCTTGATGCTGACAGGTTGTGGGAAGAATCAAGCAGGGTTCAGGATCGATTCAATGTCTGCGGATTTTCGGTCATGGCCTGCTTTTGCGAAATATTGCCGCCATGCAAAGGCAGGCTCCTCCACTACGAGACCTGGAACGAGGAGGCGACCCGCTCATCAGTAAGTTTCGGGGCTGTGCTTTTCGAGGCCGGGTGAATTTCGCTCAGCTCTTCTCTCTTTCACACAGTTCCACAAGGACGCCTCGGGTCTCCCCGGGATGAATGAAAGCGATTTTCGCTCCGCCGGCCCCCTGCCGTGGCTTCTCATCTATCAAGCGAACTCCCTTCTCCTTTAATTCGGAGAGGGCCGCCTCAAGGTTTTCGACCCGGAAGGCGATGTGCTGAATCCCTTCTCCCCGGGACTCGATGTACTTCGCAACCGGACCATCAGGCCGGGTGGATTCGAGAAGCTCCACCTCCGTGTCCGTGACGGGGATGAAGGCGACCTTCACCTTTTGATCGTCCACCGTCTCGATCCCTTCAATCTTCAGCCCGAGAATGTCCGTGTAAAATGAGCCCGCCTTTGAGATCTCCTTGACCGCCACGCCGATGTGATCAATACAAAGAACCTTCATTTCTCCCTCGATACCTTGCTCCCCCTTGATGGGATGATTATAATAAATTCATTATCAGCGACTCTGATCAAAGACAAAAATCTCTTCTTTTGTCTCAACAGTCGATTGCCGATTATTTTCCTTAATCCAAAACAATCCGGGAGCGTAGCCATGGCTGATAGAGGGCGTTTCGGTTTCATGCCTCCAGATCCTCCGATAAATCGGAACCAGAGGGCTGATTTCGATGAATTCGAGGCCACGGAACTCTATTGCCCGGAATGCCGTCGTGCCGTACCCGTTCGAAAGTCCCTCCTCCTGATCCTTCCGGAGGGAGACAAATACGAATACCGATGCCAATTCTGCGGGAGCACGGTGGGGGATAAAATCGACCGCAGGGGCCAATTCCACGACTTCACCAGGGGGTGACGGCCGGTCTCCCATGAGCGCCATTGCGAAACAACCTGCGGCCGAACCTGCCCCTCTATAAGGCTTATTCGAACCACATGATCCTTCCGTAACCCTCCCCGATGTTTGAAAGACGCGGCTTTTGGGCGGCGAGGTACAGGGTCTGCCCTTGAATTTGCATGTCCATGAGGCAATAATTCATCTTCATGCTTGAAAGGGAGGGGACCAAGTCCGTTCCCTTGATCCGATATACGATCAACTTGGACTTGACATACACCTGAAATTGCTCCAGGTGCCCGATCATGGGGATGTTCTTTATTGCCAGGACATCCATGTTGCCGTCCTTGTCGATATCCGTGACAAGGACCCGGCTGTTGAAAAGAATCAGGGGGATAAAACTCATCTCCGATCTCTGGCGAAGCTTAATATAATTGTTGGTGCCCCCTACCTTGTCCGTGGACTTCCACAACACATCTCCGTCCCGGCTCCAAACACACAGATATGAGTCATTGTCCAGTCCCAGGAATTCAGGGATCGTGTCCCGGTTCAGGTCATAGAGGGTAAGGGTATAAAACTGTGCCTTTTTCAGGCCCTTGAGGGCCTCTTTGCGGACCAGCTTCCCCGGGGAGGCGTATTCCATGACATACTTCTTTCCGTGAAAAAAGTCATCGGTCGCGGTGTCCTGGAAGAGGATAAGGGCCAGGCCCCTGTGGGGTACCCTGATCACCTGAAGGTGTCCATAGATTGTAAGGCGTTCCCTGAAACCCCCTTTCCACTCCCATACCCTGCTCCGGGCCCTGAGCCCGTACTGGCTTGTGAGATAGATCTCCCCTCTCCCGTCACCGTCACCGTCCCCGATGCTCACCTTCAGAAAACTTTCTCCCATGCCCGGTTCCAAGGTACCCTTGAGGGCGAATGAATCGCCTTCCTTCTTGTAAAGGAGCAGTTTCCGGCGTCCCAGCACCACCATTTCCGTCTCCCCGTCCCCGTCAAGGTCACCCATGTCGAAGGCCATGACCTCTACCCTGAGGGGCATCCTGCCCGTTGGGGTAATCGATGCCATTTCCGCGTCAGGCCTGAAAAAGAGGCCCCTGGTAGCCCTTTCATCGGCCGACAACCCGCGGAGGCGGGCCATCCGGAGTGCCCGGATGTCGATCCCCTCAACGGCCGCCCTGAACTGGTAGGCGACGTCCGCAAGACGTGTGATGAGCTGGTCTTCTTCCGTGGACTCGGAGACCCTGGTAACCTTGCCCTTTTTGACGTCCAATATGGAAAGATCCAGGCTGTATGCAGGTCCCATGGCCGTGACGCTACCATACACCACGAAATCGACCTTCAGTTTAAGGGCAAGTTCCTTGGCCCTCTTGGGATCAGATACCCCCTGCTCCTTCTCCTTTGCCCCCAGGAGGGCCGAAACCTCATCATCCGGCACCAACTCGATCCCTTCTCCCGAAAGCCTGGAGACGAACATGCTCTTGAGGCCCGGTCTGAGGTATGCCTTGGATGCGTCCGCATAAAGCACAAATGGAAGAAGGGCCAGGGTCTTCTTCTCTCCCGTTTCCGCCCGGACGGGTGACTGGCACAGGAGTGTAACCAGAAATGCGGCAATAAAACCAAGGAAGCAGCCTTTTTTCCATCCCATGGTGTATCGTCCCTTCATGGAGGCCGTTGGCCCCGGATATTTCCAATGGATCCTATGCCATATCCCGTTAAATGTCAAAAGCAATTGATATGGACCCGGGGGGCCCTCCTGTCCCGGATCCAGGCATGTACGACCGGCAGATCTTCGGCTGCGTTACACTGAAAGCGGCCCCATGCATCCTTGAACCAAGGGCGGGAGGAGGCACACCTGAAGGGCGGTCCAGGCACAAAGGGTTCTGCCGGCACCGACGAGGGCAGGGGTTATCGATGGGCAATACGGATGAGGAAGGGGCGAAAATCCTCTGGGGTTTACAAAAAGACCCGCGGGCCTTAAAAGGCCCGCGGGTCTGCTTGAAGTTACATCAAGTTTTCCAGGAGAAACTAGAA
>JAFDEE010000038.1 GCA_019310525.1 Deltaproteobacteria bacterium
TCGAGGACGGCGACCAGTTGCCTGTTCCCTCCCGGCTCGAAGATATCATGAGCGATCCCGACTACGCCGATGCGATTGCCTATTTGGTCGTTTCAGTCCCTGACGCCAAACCCCGTATGGTCAGAGTGAATGTTACCGTACCAGAAATGACGTTGAAACAGATCGATGCTGCTGCTAAAAAACGCGGTATGTCACGATCGTCATTCTTAGTTCATGCTGCTCAGAATGCTATTCAATCGATCCAGTCCGACACATCCACTTGAATTTTTTCTGACGGATAACTACGTATTTTTTGGACACACTGAAACCATTTAAAGAATTCATCCAAAAAGAAGAGAGAGATACCGATGTCGAACGTTGTCGTGGTGGGAACCCAGTGGGGTGACGAGGGAAAGGGAAAAGTGGTGGATATGCTGGCCTCCAGGGCTGACGTGGTGGTCCGTTTTCAGGGGGGAAATAACGCCGGACACACCCTGGTGGTCAATGGGGAACAGACCATCTGCCACCTTGTTCCCTCTGGTATCCTTCACGATGGGAAAAGGTGTCTGATCGGAAACGGCGTGGTAGTGGACCCGGAGGTCCTCATCCATGAAATCGAGACCTTGAAGGGAAAGGGGGTCCGGGTGGGTCCCGAGAACCTAGCCCTGAGCGAGAAAGCCCACTTGATCATGCCCTACCACAAGGCCCTGGATCTGGCCCGGGAGGCAGCCAAGGGGAAAAAGAAGATCGGCACCACAGGCCGTGGAATCGGTCCCTGTTACGAGGACAAAGCGGCCCGAACCGGGATCCGGGCCGTGGACCTGCTGGAAACCGACACCCTGGAGGAAAAGATCCGGAGTAACCTGGTTGAAAAGAATTTCATCCTCAAGGAACACTTGGGGGCAGAGACCCTGGATTTCCAGTCCATCTTTGAAAGATATACCGCCATGGCCGAAATCCTGGGGCCCTATCTTACCGACGTCTCGGTCGAAATCGACAGGGAGACCAAGGCCGGCAAACGCATTCTCTTTGAGGGCGCCCAGGGAACCCACCTGGATATCGACCATGGGACCTACCCCTTTGTCACCTCTTCTAATCCTGTCTCGGGGGCCGCCTGCGTCGGGGCCGGGGTCGGCCCGGACAAGCTGCACCACGTGCTGGGGATTCTGAAAGCCTATACCACCCGGGTGGGTTCAGGGCCTTTCCCCACCGAACTTACGGACGAGATCGGCGACTACATCCAGGAAAAGGGGGCGGAATTCGGCGCCACCACGGGAAGGCGCCGAAGATGCGGGTGGCTGGACCTCGTCATGGCCCGGGACTCGGCCAGGCTCAACGGCCTTACCAGCCTCGGGATCACCAAACTTGACGTCCTTACAGGCCTTGAAAAACTCCGGATCTGCGTGGCCTACGATTGCCGGGGAGAAAGGCTGGATTCCAGACCGGCCAGTCTGAGAAAACTGGCTCAGTGTGTTCCTGTTTACGAGGAGTTGCCCGGCTGGCAGGAGGATATCTCATCGGCCAGAACCTTCGACCGATTGCCGGAGCCGACCCGGAATTGTCTGAAAAGAATCGAAGAGATCACCGGCGTGCCACTCTCCATTGTATCCGTGGGCCCGGGACGTGACCAGACCATCTTGTTGCGGGACCCCTTCGAAGGATGACGAAAAACCTTCCCCCAGGGCTTGTGCCCATTTTCCGGCCCAAGGCGTGCGGGCCCGGTGAACGATGATTCAAACCTATGCCCGTTTATGACAAAATCTATGACGTCATCGTGGTCGGGGCGGGCCATGCCGGCTGCGAAGCCGCCCTTGCAGCGGCCCGGATGGGTCATCCCACCCTGCTGCTGACTATCAACGTCGACCACATCGCCGCCATGAGTTGCAACCCTGCCATCGGCGGCCTGGCCAAGGGTCACCTGGTCAAGGAGATCGACGCCATGGGAGGGGAGATCGCTCAAAACGCAGACCAGACGGGCATTCAATTCCGCCGCCTCAACACCCGGAAGGGCTTGGCCGTTCAGGGATCCAGGTCCCAGAATGATATGGACCTTTACCGCAAGCGCATGAAGGGAGTGGTGGAGGCTCAGGCCAATCTGGATCTACGCCAGGCCATGGTGGACCGGCTCCTTGTGCGGGACGGGAAGATCCAGGGAGTGGAAACCAACATCCACGAGCAATTCCTGGGAAAGACCGTGATCCTCACTACAGGCACCTTTCTGAGGGGCCTCATCCACGTGGGACTGGACCACTTCCCCGCGGGGCGGATGGGAGATCCCCCTTCCAACCGACTCTCACAGCAGCTCCTGGAACTGGGGTTCGAGGTGGGCAGGTTGAAGACCGGCACCACCCCACGCCTCAACGGGAAAACGATCGATTTCAGCGGCCTTGAGGTCCAACCGGGAGACGACCCTCCCCGGCCTTTCTCCTTTTCCACCCGGGAAATCCCCCTGCCCCAGGTGCCCTGCCATATCACCTATACTACGGCAAAAACCCACGAAATCATCCGCTCGGGCCTGGACCGATCCCCCCTCTATGCCGGGATCATCACGGGCACAGGGGCCAGGTATTGTCCCAGCATCGAAGACAAGGTGGTCCGGTTTCCTGAAAAGGAAAGACACCAGATATTCCTGGAACCCCAGGGACTGGACACCCTGGAGGTCTATCCCAACGGTATCCCCACCAGCCTTCCCATAGACATCCAGGTCAAGATGGTCCGCTCCATTCCAGGCCTGGAAAAGGCTGAGATCGTTCGCCCGGGTTACGCCATCGAATACGATTATGTAGACCCCCTCCAACTCCTGCCCACCCAGGAGACCAAGCTCGTGGAGGGGCTCTTTCACGCCGGGCAGATCAACGGCACCTCCGGTTATGAGGAGGCCGCGGCCCAGGGCTTCCTGGCCGGGATCAATGCGGTTCTTAAGGTTCGGGGGGAAGAACCCCTCATCTTGGAAAGGTCCCGGGCTTATATCGGCGTGCTCATCGACGACCTGGTGACCCGGGGGACCCGCGAGCCTTACCGGATGTTCACTTCCCGGGCCGAATACCGCCTCTTGCTGCGGGAAGACAACGCTGATTTCAGGTTAAGGGACCTCGGTCACGAACTGGGCCTGGTGTCGGACGAGGTCTACAAGGAGTTTTGCAGGAAACGGGAGAAGACCGAAGAACTGCTCAGACGCCTTGAAGGGTTCACCCTGCGCCCCGATCCTTCGGTCCTGGACAGGCTGAAAGAAATGAACACCCCACCCATCAAGAACCTCACATCCCTGGCCCAGCTTCTCCGCAGAAACGAAGTGTTCATTGAACAATTGAAGGTCTTCGACCCGGAACTCGCCGACCTGGATCCCGCTGTGGCCGAAGAGGTGGAAACCCGGATCAAGTACCAGGGTTACATCGAGCGGCAGGAGCGGCAGGTGGAAAAGCTCAAAAGGATGGAGGCATTGAGGCTGCCTGAAGACCTGGACTACAATGCCGTCTACGGACTCACCCGGGAGGCCAGGGAAAAGCTCACAAAGGTGAAGCCCCGTTCCCTCGGCCAGGCATCCAGGATCTCCGGGATAACCCCGGCGGCCCTCATGGCCCTCCAGGTTCACCTCAAGCGTACCCTTCTCGCCCGGGATTCGACCTAAGAGCCATTAAGGATGACGAACCCTTCTCCTGCCTCCCACTCAAAAGTTCGTCCAGGACGGACTTGAATCCGGCATGGTTCTACAGTATGATGCCCCAAAATTCATCCAGCGAGGTTGCCCATGACAACAAAAAAGGTCTTGATCGCCACGAAAAAACCCTTCGCCGAATCCGCCAGAAACACCATGGTCCAGATGTTCAAGGAAGCGGGACTTGAACCCGTGGTACTTGAAAAATACGAGGATCCGGGGGAACTGCTCTCCGCCGTGTCGGACGTTGCCGCCATGGTCATCCGAAGCGACAAGGTGACGGAAGAAGTACTCGACGCGGCAAAGGAACTCAAGCTGGTGGTGCGGGCCGGCGCGGGTTATGACAATGTGGACTGTGAGGCGGCCAAGTCGCGCGGTGTCATCGTTGAAAATACGCCCGGCCAGAACGCCAACGCCGTTGCGGAGTTGACCATCGGCCTCATGGTGATGATGGCCCGCGGGAAGTACAGCGGCAAGCCGGGCACTGAACTGCGGGGGAAAAAGCTCGGTGTCCATGCTTACGGGAACATCGGGAAGATCGTCGCCTCCCTGGCAAAGGGTTTCGGTATGGAAGTCTGTGCCTTTGATCCCTTCATCGACCGATGCGTCTTTGATGAAAACGGTGTGGAATGCATGAGCTGCAGGGAAGACCTCTATGCATGCTGCGACTACGTCTCCCTGCACATCCCGGCAACTCCAGAGACGGTCCAGTCCATCAATTACGACATCCTTTCACGCATGAAGGAGAGCGCTACGCTCATCAACACGGCACGGGCCGAGGTGATCCACGAAGAGGATCTCCTGAGGATCATGGAGGAACGTCCCGGGTTCAAATATGCTTCGGATATCGCCCCGAAAAATGCCGACATCCTCCTTGAAAAATTCCCTGACCGCGTTTTCTTCACACCCAAAAAAATGGGGGCCCAGACCCTGGAGGCAAACACCAACGCCGGATTGGCCGCCGCCCAGCAGGTGATCGACTACCTCAAGGAAGGAAAGATTCTAAACAGGGTAAACCCCTGAAGGCCCCCATCTCATAATGCCCGACGGAATCCCTGCTCCCGGCAGGGCCTTGCCCCTTAAGGGTTGAATCAAGGCCTGTCGGGATCAGGGTCGGAGGCCTACCTCCCGATCTTTTCCTCTCAGTCTCTTCCCAACTCGAAACTGTAGATCCGTTCAAATAACATCCACCTTCCGACTCCGGGAGGAAAACTGCGTCTGCCCCCATTGCTGTCTAAAATAGGATTGTTTGCTATTCATTAACAATAAAATCAGATGGATAGCCATACATAAGGTTTCCTGTCAAATTCAGGTTCTTTTGCAGGCCACCAGAAAGCAGAGGCTGCGGATGTTCTCCTCGCTAACGTTCCCACCAGAAAGCCGGCGGGCAGGCGCTCCGCCGTCCATGGCTCCGCTCCCGCCAGACACCGGCGGACAGGCACTATAGTGGCCTGCCCCCAAAAACAAATCCGGTACAAATTGTGCATAAAAACATGATTAACCATATAAGATTATAGATGGTCGCCAGACCGTTCTCCATGAAGTTTTATCCATGAATAATACGGCCTTTCAATGGGTTATCAACGAATAAAACCTGTGGCAAGATGTCCCGGGATTCTTGAAAGGTTCTTGCCCATCGTCCGGATTTTGACCCCTGTTTTAATCCTTCTCCTGTCTTCCTTTGCCCATGCCGACAAAAAACCCCTTATTGTTGTTGGGGACCGCAGTTACGCTCCAATGGAATTCCTGGACAACGAAGGCAAGGCCCGAGGCATCATGGTTGACATCTGGCGCTTGTGGTCCCGGAAGACCGGTATTCCTGTGGATTACCGGTGCATGGACTGGTCCGACGCCATTAATGCCGTACTTACGGGCCGTGCCGACGTGGTGGCTGACATCTTTTACAGCGAAAAAAGGGCGCGGCTTTTTGATTTCTCACCTTCCTTTCTCACCATGTCGACGAGCCTTTTTTTCCACCGCAACCTTTATGGGATCAAGGGATTGGAGGATCTTACCGGGTTTCAGGTCGGTGTAGTGAAGGGAGATTACGCTCAGGAATTTATCGAGACGCGGTATCCGAATATATCGACCGTTCCCTTTTCCACCTATGAAGAGATGGTCCGCGGCGCGGGAGCGGCGTGCTGCGAAGGGAATCCAGGGGTAAATGAATCCGTCCCCATTCGAATTCTTCTTGTAACGGTTTCGGGAATTTACTTTATAAACAAATCATGCTAATCAGGATAACAGAGGTCAAGAACCCTGAGCCCACACTCCCTGGAGTACTCTCCTCTGATCCAAAAAGGACGGAGTCAAAAAACCGTGGAAAAGGACGGAAGGGACCGCATCCTTAAAGAACTACAGGCGGGATACAATCTTCCTGCCCTCTCCCCAGTGGCCTTCAAGCTGGTGGAGATGGCCTCGGACGACAGCTCTTCGGCCAAGGATCTGGCCGACTTGATCGGGAAGGATCCTTCCCTGGCCGTCCGCCTGCTCAAGATTGCAAACAGCGCCTTCTTCCAGTCCGGGGAACCCGTCTCCACTCTGGAGCAGGCCGTTGTCAAGCTGGGCTTCCAGCGGATCCGCGTGATGGGCCTGTCCCTTTCCCTTCGGGACACCTTCCCCATGGGAAAGGTCGGCGCCATGGACTACGAGCGATTCTGGCGTTCCTCCCTTTACAGGGCCATAATAGCCAAATCCCTGGCACAGCACCGGGGAAACTGCAACCCGGATGAGGCCTTCGTGGGTGCGCTCACCTTGGAGATCGGATTTCTCATCCTCTTTGACATTTTTTTTACCTCCCAGCCAGAGCCTTTCCCAGGAGACCCGGATGACCTGGAGCGAATCCTGCCGTGGGAGGAGGATCGCCTCGGCATTAACCACCGAGAGGTGGGAAAAGCAGCCTTATCGTTTTGGAAGTTTCCCGAATCCATCCTGGCCTGCCAGCGACTTTACGGGAAAGAGGCCCTGGCCGAGGAAGCGCCGCCCCTTGCCAGGGTCTGTGAATTGGGACGGGTCCTCGGCGGGCTTCTTCTTCGAAAAGGGACGGATTTTCCCTCCCTGTTTGCGGAAGCGAAACGTTGCGGTGGCCTGGACTCGGATCTCCTTAACGATATCCTCCTGGAGACCTTCACCCAGGTACAAGAGATCGCTGATCAGCTCCGTCTGGCCCTGGACGGAGAAAAAGACCTGCTGGGGCTCATGGAACGGGCCAACCAGGCCCTGAGCCGCATCTCAGACCACCTGTCGGACAAAGAGAAAACGCCCTCCAAGACCTCGCTGCCTTCCTTTGAAAGCCTTCAGGAGGAAGGGGCCCTCGTAGTCACACGCACCCTCCAGGCCGTTGCCCACGAAATACGAAATCCCCTCGTGGCCGTCGGGGGATTCGCCAAGAGGCTCGCCTCCACCCTGGATCCATCAAGCGAAGGGGGGAAATACGCCCAGTTCATACTGGAGGAAACCCGGAGACTGGAAGCAGCCCTTTCCAGGATGACCACTCCGGAAGGTTGAGAGGAGAGCGGCCAGCCCGCGTCCGGATTTCAGCCTCTTCTATCCTATCTGTTCAACCCGTTAAACAACCTAACCCGAGAGGAGATTGTCAAGATGGAAGTGTTGATCGTCAACCAGAGAGAGGTGAGGGAACTCCTTTCCATGAAAGCATGTATGAAGGAGATGTCGGAGGCCCTCAGGGCCCTGGAGCGGGGAGACGCCCACATGCCGCTCCGCTCCGTCATGTGGCTCCCTGAAATGACCGGGGCGTTAGGGATGATGCCGAGCTACATGCAGAATCTCAAGGTCATGGGTCTCAAGGTCATCAGTGTGTTTCCCGGAAACGTGGGCACTGATTACGACTCCCACCAGGGGGCCGTCATGCTTTTTGATACGGAACACGGTCAGCCCCTGGCCATAGTGGAGGCCAGTGCCATCACCGCCATACGGACTGCGGCCGTATCGGGCGTGGCCACGGATCTGCTGGCCCGCAAGGACGCCGGGGACCTGGCCATCCTGGGGGCGGGGACTCAGGCCCATGCCCACCTGGAAGCAATGCTTCTAGTGCGAGCGGTGCGCAGGGTCCGGGTCTGGAGCCTTCACCCGGAGCGTGCGGAGGAATTCGCCGAGAGGGCGTCCAAAAGGCACGGTATCATTGTCGAGCCCATGGCCACGGCATTTGATGCCGTCCAGGGAGCGGATATCATCTGCACCACGACCTCCTCCACGGATCCCGTTCTCCTGGGTGAATGGATTCGGGAAGGGACCCACATCAATGCGATCGGGGCCTGCATACCCACCAGCCGCGAGTTGGATACCGAGGCCGTGGTAAAATCCAGGCTCTTCGTGGACCGCCGGGAGTCGACCTTGAACGAGGCCGGGGACTTCCTGATCCCCAAGGGAGAAGGGGCCATCGGAGATGACCACATCCAGGGAGAGATCGGGGAAATCCTTGAGGGCAAGATTCAGGGCAGAAGGACCGACGAGGAGATCACCCTGTTCGAATCCCTTGGACTCGCCGTAGAAGACTTGGCGGCGGCCAGGCACATCTATGTCCAGGCGATGGAAAAGGGCGCGGGGACCGCCCTTGAACTGGGAGGGAGCAGGAAAGGAAATGCATGAGGAGCGGGGAGTCACCATTCCCAGAATGGGACAAGAATGGGACATTAAAAAAAGGCTCCAGTTTGACACAACCCCTGCAGCCGACCGGGAATCCCGGTTTTTTCAACCAGAATCTTGCAAGCGCCTAGTTTGCCGAATAGGAAACGAATATGATTACCCTGCTGGACTATGGGGCAGGAAACGTCCGAAGCGTGCTCAACGCCCTTGAGAGCCTGGGAGAAACGGTCAGGACCGTGAGGAGCGCCGATGATATCCTCTCGGCCGATAAGCTTATCTTTCCCGGGGTGGGAGCCTTTGGAAGAGTGATGCAGGTCCTCTATCGGAAAGGCTTCGTGGAACCTCTGAAGGCCTACCTCCATTCGAACCGCCCGTTCCTGGGGATCTGCCTTGGGCTCCAGGTCCTTTTTGAAGAGAGCGACGAAGCCCCGGGGCTCAAGGGACTCGGGATCCTGAAGGGCCGGGTGAAACGGTTCGATACGGATCTTTCTGTCCCCCACATAGGTTGGAACGGGCTCTCTGTGGCCCGTCCATCCCGGATCTTCAACGGGTTGCGGGGGGACGAAAAATTCTACTTCGTCCACTCCTACCACGTGGTTCCGGAGGACGACACGGTGGTGCTCACCCGGACCGACTACGGATATCCTTTCACAAGCGCCGTCCAGACGGGGAACCTCATCGCCACCCAGTTTCATCCGGAAAAAAGCGGATCAACCGGCCTCCGTTTGCTGAAGAACTTTCTGGATACGGGAACTCCTCCGGTGCTTCCCGGGGAGAGTCCGACCCCGACCCGGCTCGCCAAGCGTATCATTGCCTGCCTGGATGTCCGGGCAAACGACGATGGAGACCTGGTGGTCACCAAGGGGGACCAGTACGATGTGCGAGAGAAAGGTCTCGTCCGTAACCTCGGGAAACCCGTGGAGCTGGCCCGGCGATATTACGAGGAAGGAGCCGACGAGATCACCTTCCTGAACATCACGGGCTTCCGGGATTTTCCCCTCCAGGACCTGCCCATGCTCGAGGTGCTCCGGCAGACCTCCCGGAATGTCTTCGTTCCCCTGACCATCGGTGGCGGGATACGCGGTTACCGGGAAAAGACGGGCCGCCGCTATTCGGCCCTGGAGGTCGCCGCGGAGTATTTCCGATCGGGGGCGGACAAGGTCTCCATCGGGAGCGACGCCGTCCTGATCGCCGAGGAATACCTTCGGACGGGCAAAAAGACCGGGAAGAGCGCCATCGAGGAAATCTCCCGCGTGTACGGGAACCAGGCAGTGGTGGTCTCCATCGACCCTCGCAGGGTGTACGTTCATTCCCCCGGTCAAACCCCCCACCCCTGCATCCGAACATCCCTGCCGGGCCCCAAAGGGGAAAGGTATTGCTGGTACCAGTGCACCATCATGGGTGGGCGGGAAGGCCGGGACCTGGACGCGGTCACCCTTGCCAGGGCATGTGAAGACCTGGGGGCCGGCGAGATCCTCCTCAACTGCATCGACCGGGACGGGACCAACCTCGGCTTCGACCTTGAGCTGATCAATGCAGTAAAAGGAGCGGTATCCATCCCCGTAATCGCTTCCAGCGGAGCCGGCCGCCCGGAGCACTTCCTGGAGGTCTTCACCGAAACCGGGGCCGAATCGGCCCTTGCCGCAGGGATTTTTCACCGGAAGGAGGTCCCCATCGGGGAACTAAAGAGGTTCCTGCAGGGAAAGGTGGAGATTCGAACATAGCCTTCCCTAATCTTCAGGAAACAGGCTTTTCACCTCTTTGCGGAATGAATCGAGAATCTGCGAAAAGGCAGGATCGTCGAGGTCTTCCGGACGGCTTTCAAGGCTCCTAAGGATCTCCAGGTAATACCAGGCCTGCTTCTCCCTGCCCCTGTTGAAACGGTCCCAAACCGACTCCCCTACCCTCCTGCGGTCCGCGGCGATGCTTCTCAGGTTGTGAAGTTTGTCGGCGCATGAAACGATCTTGATATCCAGGGGGGCATCCTTCAGGAACCGGATGGTATGGGCCTTCCTCTCCTCCCAGGGCCTGGATTTCTCGGGTTCCGAACACCCCTCCACGATGTCTCCTACCCTGTTCCCGAAGGTCTTGCGGATTTCGTCAAGGGTCACCCTGGTATCTTCCACGGTGTCGTGTAGGATTCCCGCGGCGATCATCTCCTCGTCACATCCCGCCCGGCAGAGCAGAAGAGCCACCCCAAAGGGATGGCTGATGTAAGGAAGGTCCGTTCCCTTTCGTACCTGGTCCCGATGGGCACGGCAGGCCAGTTCAATTGCAAGTTCAATAAGGGTGAGCTTCATGGTCACTGTTCTCCATTCACAGCATGTCGGAGGCATCCAGCCATGATTTGCAAAGGTGGAAAAACACGTCGGACAAGTAGACGACACCCAGGACCTTTTCGCCTTCAAGCACCGGAAGGCGGCGCGCCCTTTTTTTGACCATGAGGTCCACCAGGGTCATGAGGGGGACTTCAGGTGTAACGGTTATGACCGGTGCGCTCATGATCTGCTCCACTTTCAGGTCATTGAACTGGGCAAGATGCTGGTCGATATCCTCCTCCCATACGTGAAAACTGTCGAAGGCATAGTTCAGGTAAGGCGGCCTGAGATGATAGAGGATGTCATGCATGGATACCATCCCCACGAGCCGATCTATTTCATCTATCACAAGGATTCCAAAAGGTTTGTAACCGCTCTCCCTCACCTTGCCCTGAAAGATCATACGAACCGCCTCCCTCACGGAGGCCTCAGGCCGAATTTTCCCGTAATCCTGAACCATGATGTCCCTGGCATGGATTTCTTTCATGGATCTCCTCCTTTCATGCCGCCCGGATATCCCGTCACTGATATTCAGCCGGATATAAATCTTATTATATCAGCATGAAAGACCGGCTGGAAGCGCAGTTTCAAATCGGCTGACGTTGGCTGCCGGAGGGCTCCTGCCCGGTCCGACATCACCGCCATAATTGACCCAGGAGACGAATGAGCTGATCAACACCCCTTAAATCTATTTTTTCCTTTGAAATCATTCATGATTCTTTCTACCTTAGTGGATGGACCCTTTACCAAATTGATAAAACCTTGGAACAGGTTTTATAAGGGTTAAGGAAAGGTCTCCCTTCGCACAAAACTTAAGCTGTCATTTCATTTCGAGGAACAAAGCATGGTTGAAATGTCTTTTCTGGGAAAAAATTTAGAAGCATTAAAGCGGTTCAATCCACACGTCAGGGAATGGCTGGATAAAAACAGCGAGAAAGCGGTTGAAGTGAGGGCGAAAATATCAAAAAACAAAAACGGGATTACCGACATCTCGGTGGGCCCCGGTTTCCTGATGGAAAATTTCTCCCTCAACTCATATCAGATCTGGCTCAGAGACCGCGACGTCAAAGTTTACATAGTCATCGGCACAAATTTAGGATACGGCCTGAATCTGATCCTGGAAAAAGCGGATCCGTCGACTAAGGTCTTGGTTTTGGAACCGAGTGCGGAAATCCTCTTTGCATGCCTTGGCCTTACGGATTACTCCCCTTTCATCAAACAAAACAGGCTCGCATTTCTGCATCCTGATATAAATTTTTTGAACAAGTTCTTAAGTCAACTGGAATTATATATTTTCCATTCCAAGATCAAAATCCTGGTTGATATTCCGAGTTCCACGATCGGACCCGAATACGAGCATTGGGGAAAAAGGATTAAAGAGATCCTTGCTGACATGAAATTAAATGTCACCACAACAAAAAAAATACAAGAAGAAGTCGTAAAAAATGAAATGGAAAATTTCAGTTCCGCATTTTCCGATGGCTCTCTTTTACCCCTGAAATGTGATTCCATGGATCTGCAAGCAATAATACTTGGAGCAGGACCATCCCTGGAACATTATATAGGTCTTTTAAAGGAATTTGAAGATTCAGCTCTTTTCCTGACATCGTTTCAAACACTCCCGGCCCTTGAAGGTTTTGGCTTTACTCCATCACTGTCAATGCTCATTGATTACTCAAAGAACCTGATAGATATTTATAAGCGCGTAGATTCTGAACGGCTCAAGAACATTCCTCTCATCTATTCAGTAAAAGCATCACCAGGGGTGGTAAGAAGGTATCCCGGCCCCAGGTTCCCGATATGGACCATAGGAGGGCTCGGCACCTACATAAAGGATCACCTCGATATAGTGATTGATTCTGGAGGAAATGTCTGCGTTGCGTTGATCAGGTTGTTCAAGTTGTTCGGCATAAAAAAATTCTTTTTGGTAGGACAGGATTTTGCCTGGGTGGACAGTAAAACCCATGTAAGCGGTCATCATGCAAATAAACTTCAATTCAGATATGATCCTAAAATTCATGCACGACTGAAAAACCGGCGAGGGGAAACGATTTATTCTACTGCTTCTCATTTATCTGCCGCACGCAAGATAGAACAGGAGATAAAAAATTCAGATATTAAAGTGTACAACCTTTACGGGGGTGGCGTGAATATTGTGGGGACCATCGAAATTACTTGGGATGAAATGAAAGATGAGCTTTCCAATAACACTCAAAAATCAAAGCTTACCTCCTTTTTAAAAGAACTCGCTCTTTGCAGAAAACCAAGACCGATTCCTGCCCTGCCCTTACAGTTCAAGGCTTGGAACAGCTCTCTGAATCATGTGCAGAAAAGGTTGGAAAAACTTTTCAAAAAACCATCAAAAAATGCATTAGAGATAAACGCCACATTCAGGGAAATATATTTATTTTTGAACCAGCACCCCTTATACCAGCCGTACATTTCAAATGACATAGCTGAAATGGCGAAAATGGCATTCATAAAAAGCAATTATTCACCTGCCGATTTTGTTTACACAAAAAAAATCATCAAGAATATCAAAAGAAAGACAAGGGAAATGGATACTGCTTTAAGTGTGGCAGCAGGGGTGAAAGGCCAAGTAACGGCAAGGAGTAAACCACTATAGGGTTCAGCAAATAGCTTGAGGGGTCAAGGGGCCAAGTGAAATGCATTGAGGCCGGCTTATTCGGTCCTTCAACAATCATTCGGCCACTTGAACCCTACTCAAAAAAACGATCCAACTGAAGTCTTCGCCTGAAAGCGGGAGATTTCCCCCCAATTCCCGGGCGGCATGCCTGCCCCAGTGGAATCTTATTATTCCACCGGGGGAAAACGCCGATCTACATTCGTCTTTTGCGAAAAGATAAATAGCCCTTGATATGTCTTTCGTTATGAGATAAATTTTATCTATGGAATCTATCATTGAACAGCTTATTGCGAATTTTCATGAACGGCCCCTTCCTCCCCTCACCCGCCGCCACGTAAGATTGCCGTGGCTGCCCGGTAAAGTTGATACGGTTGTGGGTATGCGCAGGTCGGGCAAGACATGGTTTCTCTACCAGGTCATTTCTGAACTCATAAGTAAAGGAATTCCCAAGGAATCCATCCTTTACCTGAACCTGGAGGATGAGCGGCTTCTGCCCATAAGGGCATCAGACCTCCATCTGATACCTGATATTTATTTTCGACGCTACCCCGGCCTCAAGGATCAACCATGCACGTTCCTCTTTGATGAAATCCAGAATGTCCCGGGGTGGGAAGTATTTGTCAGACGTCTGCTTGACAGCGAAAACGTCCATATTTGCCTTACAGGATCTTCGGCCAGACTCCTAAGCCGTGAAATAGCAACGAGCCTGAGGGGGCGTTCCATCGCGACCGAAATATTCCCATTCAGTTTTATGGAGGCTCTTCAACATCAAGGGATAACTGTGGAAAAAGGCAGACGTCCCGGCGCAAAAACCAGGGCTTACATTGAGAACCGATTCAGGGCTTATCTGCTGCAGGGGGGATTTCCAGAGGTCCAGGATTTGGAAGATGAGTACAGGGTCAGGATTCTCCAGGACTATTTGAACGTTGTGGTGTTACGGGATGTAATAGAGCGTTATGGGATATCCAATACAGTGGCGCTTCGTTATCTGATCAGACACTTCATGAACTCACCAGCGGCCCTCTTTAGTGTCAACAAGTTTTTCAATGACTTAAAATCCCAGGGTATTTCGTGCGGCAAGAACACCTTGCATGAATATCTGGATTACGTCTCTGATGCCTATCTTGTGTTTCAGGTATTCCTTCACACTGAATCAGAGCGGGCACGGATGGTAAATCCCAGGAAGATATATGTGATTGATACAGGTCTCATCAATGCCTGCTCCCGCAGCCCAAGACCTGAATGGGGGCATCTGTTGGAAAATTTTGTGTTCATGGAGCTGAGAAGGAGCTATCAGACCATTGAGTATTATAAGACCACAAGGGAACGTGAAGTGGATTTCCTCGTGACGGACATACAGGGCCGCCGAGCCCTCATCCAGGTGGCCGCTGAAATCGCCAGGCCTCTTACGCGGCAACGGGAGTTAGAGGGGATTGAGGAGGCGATGAAAGAAACAGGCATAAACAATGCCGTTATTATCACCCTTAACCATGAGGAAGATGTGGAAACAGAAGCAGGCAGCATAAAAATTCTGCCTGCTTGGCTATGGGGTATTTCCGGCCTTATATGAGATGTGCCCTTCCAACACCCCATTCACAAATGGACAGGATGGGGTGGGGCAGTATCTTGAGGCATTGAATAAACTCCGAAAGCAGTCAACAGCTTCAAGATTGTTTCTAAAAAGATTAAAGCTGCAAGTCACGGATGTTCTTTTCTAGTTGGGTACTTCGTGTGATAGCCTCTTGGGGTAACCATCTTCCCTCCCAGAACCCGCGTACCCGAATTGCCGATGATGACCATCGTGAGCATATCAACGACGGTTTCATCCAGTTCACTCAGGGAGGTGATCTGCACCCACTCCCCCTCTCTGGCCGCGTTTCTCACGATCCCCACGGGCGTGTCCTTTCCCCGGTACTTCAGGATCATTTCCTTCACGCAGCCCAGTTGCCAATCCCTCCTCTTGGACCTTGGATTGTATAGGACCAGGACGAAATCCGCCTTTGCCGCGGCCTCCACCCTGGCTTCAATCATCTCCCACGGTGTCATGAGATCACTGAGGCTGATCACGGCGAAGTCATGCATGAGGGGAGCGCCCAGGAGCGCAGAGGCGGCTGAAAAGGCCGGAACACCTGGAACCACCTCCACTTCCACGGATCCCAAAAAACCCTCCTCGGCCAGGATCTCCAGGATAAGCCCGGCCATGCCGTAGATCCCGGCATCACCGCTGGAGACGACGGCGGTCTCCCGCCCCCCGAGGGTCTCCTCGACGGCCGCCCGGCACCTGGCAATCTCCTGTCTCATGCCGGAAGAGATGATTTTTTTGCCCGCGAGAAGGCCCGGTTCGATGAGTTCCAGGTAGGTCTTGTATCCCACGACCACTTCCGCCCGCTCAAGCGCCCTCTTTGCCCTTGGGACCAGGTACAGGGAAGAGCCGGGACCGAGGCTTACGACGGTCAACCTTCCAGGGCCACGGCCAGGGTTGCATTCCGGCTTTTCGTTTTGGGAATCAGGAGCCTTCCGTTGCCTGATTTCACTATAGCCGTTGCTTCGCATACGCTCTGTACTCCCATGTGTTTCTCAACCATCACCGATGGGTGAGGGACGCTAACGGAGCGGATCTCGGAAAGATCCACGAAAACCGCAGGCACCCCCAGTTCCTCGGCCGCCCTTTTGAGCCCTTCCTCGTCCCGCTTGGCTTCGATGCTGGCCAGGCATTTCAGGGCTTTCATGGCAAGGGAATATCTCTCAAAGGTGCTTACCACCAAATCTATGATCTCACGGCCTTCCGTTCCCCTGTTACAACCGATTCCCGCTATCAGGCACCTTGGATGGAGGACCAACTGCATCATCGTGGTCTCGGGCTCCTTGCGTCTCCAGGTGACCCAGACCCCTGGACGTCCCTTTACCCACTCCTTCTCCTCGGCGATTCTCATCATGGGAAAAGGGATCTTTCCACCTTGCCCGAAAAAAAGCCGATCTTCGGGATCGAACACCTGAACGGGCTCGCCGGACAGTATGGCCATGTTTACGGCCTTTACTCCGCCGAGGTTCAGGATGGCCATCTCCTTTTCCCTTGCCAGGACGTCGATCGCCGTAAGGCCCGCGGCATCGGTCGCCGTGGTGATGACCGCCCGGCCGCCAGTAAGGGAGGCCACTTCCCCGGCCAATTCATTGGCTCCTCCAAGATGTCCCGAAAGCAGGCTGACCGCATATCGCCCCTCCTGGTCCAGAACCACCACCGCCGGGTCCTTATCCTTGGAGCTGAGGTGGGGAGCGATGACCCGTACCACGATCCCGGCGGCCGAGATGAAGATCTGGCGGGGATACCGCCTGAAATTAGCTGCCACGGCCTCTCGCAGCCCCTCGAAGGGAACGGCTCCATAGGATTCGGCAAGGCGTGAAGGCATGAAAAGATCTCCATTCATCCCGTGGGCCAGCATCCTCCCGAGGCGTCCTCCCCGTGGGGTCAGGGCGTATATGGCCGTCTGTCTCCCTGGATCTTGCATAAACAATCTTGAACCCGGCAAAATACTATCGGCTGAAGTCGATAGCTTTAGGGGTCAAGGGGTCAAGTGAAAATCATTTTTTCATTAAATCCCGATTTCTCACTCAAACCCTGGACCCCTTGAATCCTTGAACCCTACTCAAAAAAACGATCCAACTCATTTCCTGAATCCATGTAAAAAGTCCGGGCAATAAAGTCTGGAAGAAACGGGTTCCTCCTCCTGGCCCGGGAGCACCAGAAACACGGCCTGTCTTCGAATGCCGGCGGTCCTGACCGTTTCCACCAGGGTTGAAACCCTGGACCGAAGGATCAACTCATCGGGCCACCCCACCCGGTAGGCTGTAACCACCGGGGTCTTCGCGTCGTATCCCCCGGCAAGGAGCCCTTCTGCTATCCCCTCGGGATCCGATGCCGAGAGATAGAGGGCCATCGATGCATTGTGGCGGGAGAGTTCTTTCAACCGCTCCTTTTCAGGTACGGGGGTTCGGCCCTCAAGCCGTGTGATGATCAGGGTCTGGACCTTTTCGGGGAGCGTAAAGGAGACCCTTGCGGAGGCCGCCGCCGCCGTCGCCGCGGTGACGCCGGGAACGATTTCATAGGGGATGCCTTCCCTCTCCAGGAGGATCGCTTGTTCTCTTACCGCGCCGTAGAGGGATGGATCACCCGTGTGGACCCGTGCCACGGTTCCCCCCCCTCGCACGGTTTCAACCATGAGGGCATGGGTCTGATCCAGGGTCATGGATGATGAATCCCGCACCTCAGCACCTTTCCCCGCCCATGCCACCACCGCCCCGGGCACCAGGGAGCCGGCATAAAGGACCAGATCCGCCTGCTCGATACACTTCCGGCCCTTGATCGTGATCAACTCCGGATCTCCCGGCCCGGCCCCCACGAAATAAACCTGGCATTTTTTCTCTTTCATTTCCTGATCCTCTTGCGAACTTCAGTCCAACGGCCTGGTGGCCCTCACAACGTATACCGGGTTCAAGGCCTCGAACCGCAGATCCGAGGCCAGGCTCTTCGATCTGCCTGCCTGAACCTGGGTGATAGAAAAGGGCCACCCTTGTGCGCCCAGGAGATCCCTTGCCTTTGAGAGGGACCCCAGGAGCACCAGGTGAAGGACCACTTTCCCTCCCGGCTTGACTCTCCTCATCACTTCTTCCAGGAGCCCGTCTCCCTTGCCCATGCCTCCACCGATGAAAACCCGGTCAGGGTCGGGAAGCGATCCCAGGCATTCGGGCATTTCCCCCTGGACGACCTCAACCACGTATGCTCCCGTGCGGCGAATGTTTTCCCGGATGAACCCAACCCTTTCCGAATCCCTTTCAACGGCCAGGACCCTTCCACAATGTGCCAACACAGAGGCCTCAATGGCCACAGCACCGCACCCGGAACCCAGGTCCCAGACCGTGTGAACCGGCTCGATCTCAAGGGCGGAAAGTCCTACCGCGCGCACTTCACGCTTGGTGATGAGCCCCCGCTGGTGCAGATACCGCTCGTCGTCCAATCCCAGGCAAAGGGGGATTCCGGGCCTTTTCCTTCGCTCCAAAACTACAAAGTTCGGCGAAGAAAAACGCTCCCCGGCCGCTTTCTTCAGGTCAAGGCACCTCATTCGCTCCGATTCTTCACCCAGGTTCTCAAAAACATGCATGTGGAAGGTATCCACGCCCCTCCGCAACAGTTCCTCCGCCACCCGGCCCGGCCCGAAGTCCGGTCCTGTGTAAACGGCTACCTTGTCTTTGCGCACCAGGAGCCTCAGAAGGGGCATCATGTCGGTCCTGCCGTGAAGGGAAACGGCCTGGATATCCTGCCAGGGAATCTTCAATCTGGAGGCGGCCGCCTGGAGAGTGGTGACAGCCGGGTGCAGAACCACGGCCTCTTTTCCAAGGGCGTCGATCAGGGATCTCCCGATCCCGAAAAACCCCGGATCCCCGTCGGCCAATACCACCACATCTTTTCCCCGGCCGGCTTCCTTCTTGACCACTTCAAGGACCTCCCCCAAGGGGCTTCGGATAGGGATCTTCCGGGCCGGATGTCCCTCGAACCGCCCCAGCAGTTTCTCACCTCCGACCAGCACCTGGGCGGAGGCAATCCTTTGGGCCTGCCGGGGTGCAAGCTCCCTTGAATCCGGCTCCATTCCGAGCACGTGGATCGGTTTCATGAGCGTGATCCTCCATCCCTTTTGCGGGCAAGCAGACCGCCCTCGAAATCGAAAAGATACAGGGTGATACCCGGCGCCCTCCCCCCATACCCCCTGGCCGAGGCCAGGGCCCTTTCTGCGATCTCCTCCAGGCAGCGCCCCCCTCGCTCGTCGCCGAGGATCCATTTTAGCGCTTCCCTGGCCGTGTTGGCCCCGGCGATCCTCCCGGCCCTTTCTCTCTCCACACCCGCGAGAAGGGCCCATGAAGAGAGAAGGCCGAAGTCGATCTTCGACCTTCCGGCATGGGTATGGGCATGGCCCTGGGCCACCTTGACGAGCTTTCCGAAAAAGCAAGCGTAAAGAATCTCCCCGAACCCCCTGGAGGCCGCCTCCCTGAGAGAAAAAGCAAAGTAGTCGGCCACCTGGATGAAGGCCTCCTCCGGGAGATCCGGCCTCTGTTTCCTCAGGTATCGCTCGCTTTTTCCCCCCGTGGAAAGGGCAATGGTCGCAAGCCCGGCGGCCCGCGCCACATCCATTGCCACCTGCACGGTCACCCGATAGGCCTCGTGGGAGAAAGGCTTGACCGTCCCCCTGGTACCCAGGATGGATATACCCCCCACGATTCCCAGGCGCGGGTTCAGGGTCCTTTGGGCTATCCTTTCACCCTCCGGGACCTCGATGGTTACGGAAACCCCGCTCCTGATCCCGGTCTCTTCCAGGCCCTCCAACACCGCCGCCCTGATCTGCCTGAGGGGCGCGGGGTTGATGGCCCATTCCCCGACGGGCACGGGGAGGCCGGGCCTCGTGACCTTGCCGACCCCCTTTCCTCCCCTTATAGTGACTTCCTTGTTTCCGGCCCCGGGACAAAGGCGCACGACAGCCCTGATCTCCGCTCCGTGGGTGACGTCAGGATCGTCTCCTGCGTGCTTCACCACTGTGACAGTACACCCCCCGGTTCCACGGCCCGATATCCCCGCGATGGGCACCCTGAGCCTTCCCCTCTCAGGGAGCGGGATTTCCACCTCCCTTGGCCGGGCCCCTCCCCCGAGGAACAGGACACCCGCCTTTGCGCCTGCCGCCGCCGCAGACCCTGTGGTAAACCCATGGCGAAGGCGCTTCCCGGGCATGGGTCAACCCTTCCCTTGCTCTTCAAGGGCCATCTCTGCCAACTGGTTCACCACGGTGGCGGCAAGGGCCGATCCTCCCTTTCGGCCCTCGACGGTGATATAAGGGACGGTTTCCTGGGCCATGAGCAGATCCTTGGACTCCTTTGCACTGACAAACCCCACCGGCATCCCGACGATCAATGCGGGCGTGGGGCCATTGTCCTCCAGGATCTCCAGGATTCTTAAAAGGGCCGTCGGGGCGTTTCCAACCACGAACAGGGATCCCTCAAGCCGGGAAATGCCACGATCCACGGCCAGGGCGGCCCTGGTCCGCCCGCCCCTTGCCGCCTTATCACGGACCTCGGGGTCGTTTATGTAACAGGCCACCTCGCAGCCAAGCCGCTCCATGCGGCCCCGGGTGATGCCCATCCGCACCATTTGTGTATCGGTAACGATCAGGCAACCCTTTTTGAGGGCCTCCATGCCATGCCTCACGGCATCCGGATGGAACCGAACCAGTGAGAGGAGATCCAAATCGGCCGAAGTATGGATCATCCTCCTTACGATCAGCCACTCCCTTCCATTGAAAGGCCGGGGTTCCGGCACCTCCGATTCGATTATCTCAAAGGATCTCTTCTCTATTTCGCCTGGATCCATCGGTGTTCTTTCTCTCTCCATGTCCCCCCCTGTAAGTGCGGCAGTAATCCACGATATGGCCCGCCACCTCCGGGTTGGATCCCCAGTGCAGGTGGATATAGGAACCCAGGACCCTGCGTATGGAATAACCCTCTTGAGCCTTGAGGAACGACTTTCGGCCTCTCACGGAGTAGATACGCTCCGGCAGCCCGTCCTCCCCGACGATTCGGGAATAGTGGAATTCATGGCCCCTCGCCCGGGTGCCCGGGGGCCCCAGCAGGCTCTCCTTGCCGGTAATGATCTCCCTGTAGCCCAGGGCGCTCAAGCGTCTTTCCATGCATGCGGACACGGGAAACACCCCGGCCATGGGGAAAGAGCGGCCCTCCAGGTCCCTGATCTCCCTCATGAGATACATGAATCCCCCGCATTCCGCGTACACCGGACCTCCGTCCAGGGCAAAGTCCCTTATCTCATTCATCAGGGTCCGGTTGCTGCAAAGTGCTTCGCAGTGGAGCTCGGGATACCCTCCGCCGAGTATCAAGCCGTCGAGATCTTCTGGCAGGTGCTCGGATCGCAGGGGTGAAAAAGGAACCAGCTCCGCCCCGGCTTCCTCCAGGAGCCTCAGGTTTTCCGGGTAGTAGAAACAAAAGGCTTCATCCAGGGCCACAGCGATGCGGATCCTCGACTCCGCTCTCTCCGGCCCATCCCCGCCCATTATTGTCTCCGACAAGGCCATCTCGACCGGCTCCAGGGACCCCAAGAGACCGTCAAGGTCCAAATTCTCCTCGATCCAGTCGGCCAGTCTCCGGGCCGCGTCTTCATCCATACGGAAATCCTCGTCCGTCACGAGTCCGAGGTGCCTGGAAGGGATCTCCAGGCCCCTGCAGGTCGGCAGGCATCCCAGGACGGGCGGTGCAGTAATCGAACGAACGGCATCCTCCAGCATCCGCCCATGCCCCTGGCTCCCCACGCGGTTGAAAATGAAACCTCTAATGGACAGCGCGGGATCGAACCGCGAAAAGCCCAGAGCGACAGCACCTGCCGAGCGCGCCATGGCCCCGGCATCGATGACGAGGATCACGGGGAGGTTCAACCACTTGGCCATCTGGGCGGTGGATCCGGCATCGTCCCTGCCCGAGAACCCGTCGAAGAGCCCCATGACCCCTTCCACCACCACGACATCCGCGTCCCGCCCGTACCGGCCGAAGATCCCACGGTTGTAATCCGCGCCCATCATCCAGCCGTCCAGGTTGTGGGAAGCGCGCCCCGTAATCCGCCGGTGGTGACCCGGGTCAATGAAATCCGGACCCACCTTGAAGGCTTGAACCCTCAGGCCCCTGGCCTTCAGGGCGGCCATGATCCCCAATGCTGCGGTGGTCTTGCCGCACCCGCTGTGGGTTCCGGCGATGACAAAGGCTGGGATTCCCATCCCTTTTTCCTCCCTTAACATCATCGCGCCGCTGCCAATATCCTTTCCCAGTCGCAATGGGCCTCGAAATGATCCGCGAGACGATCGTACTGGTGAAAACGGCTTAGGCGGCCCTGCTTCGGACGCCTTTCCTTGAGCCCCTTCGCCCGCCTCAGCCTGTTAAGGAAGCTCGCGCGGAAACCTGGCCGATCGAAGAGCCCATGCACATAGGTTCCCATCACCCGGCCCTTCTCCCCGATCCACCCTTCTTCCCACGAAAAACCCTCACCGGGCCTGTGGATTCGGAGAAAGGGGCCGCCCGCCTTTTTCAGGGGCCTGGTGCGCCCCATGTGGATCTCATAGCCGCTCACCCTCTTTCGGTTCCAGAGGCACATCCCGCTTACCTTTTGAACCACCTTTTCGCTCTCCAGGACGGTCTCCAGGGGAAGCAGATCGAGACCCCGCACCTTCTCCCGGCTGGATTCCACTCCCCCAGGGTCGGCGATCCGCTTCCCCAGCAACTGATACCCACCGCAAAGGCCGAGAACCACTCCGCCTGCCCCGGTGAAGTCCCGTATCCTTTTCTTCCATCCTCTCTTTCCGAGCCAGAGGGCGTCTTCCATGACGTTTTTGGTCCCAGGTATGATGACGCAATCGTACCCCGAGGTCAGTTCAGCGGGCCGCCGTAGGTAGTTGACCACAACGTCTTCTTCCCTTTCGAGGATCTCCAGGTCTGTGAAATTGGAGATCGCGGGGAGCCCGATCACAGCGATATTCAAGGTGTTCGGGCCGATGGGCCTCCGGGTCCGCTTGTCCTCCTGGACCGCCACGGAATCCTCCGAATCGATGAAGATGTCGTTGAAGAAAGGAACCAGGCCCATCACCGGCCTTCCAGTCCTCTTCTCGATGAAATCGATTCCGGAATCGAAAAGCCGGGGATCGCCCCTGAACTTGTTGATCAGGAAGCCCGCCGTCAAGTTTCTTTCCTCCGGGTCCAGGAGAGCGAAGGTCCCAATGATCTGGGCGAAAACCCCGCCCCGATCTATATCCGCCACGAGGATGCAAGGGGCACCGGCCGCTTTGGCCATGGAAAAATTAACCAGGTCGTTTTCCTTCAGATTCATCTCGCAGCAACTCCCCGCGCCCTCCATGACGATGAAGTCGTATTCTCGGGCAAGAAGGGAGTAAGATTCCATTACGGCCTCTTTCAACCTCGGCTTGAACTCGTGGTACTCCTTCGCTCCCATCCGGCCCAGGACCTTTCCCTGCAGGACGACCTGGGCCCCCAGACCGCTGGAAGGCTTGAGAAGTATCGGATTCATGTGTACCGAGGGGAGCACCCCTGCAGCCTCGGCCTGGACCACCTGGGCCCTGCCGATCTCACCCCCCTCCACGGTCACGTAGGAATTGTTGGACATGTTCTGGGCCTTGAAGGGAGCGACCCGGTAACCCCTTCGCCGGAGGATCCTGCAGAATGCGGCGGCGGCAATGGACTTTCCCACGTCGCTTCCGGTTCCCAAGAACATTATGCCTTTGGCCATTGGACATTCCTTATTGAGTAGTGGGGGGCCGGTTTCACCATCACCCGCCCAAGGCCCCCTGGGCCGAGACCAGTCCGAGAAACACCGTCCCCACCGCAATCAGGGAGATCAACCGAAAGGCCTGGGTGGCGAACATCAAGGTGCCGCCCAAGCCTGGGCCGAACACGCCGATATAAACAGGCATCTGGTGGCGAAAGGCCCTCACGGGAGCGGCCACGATGTTTCCCACCAGCAGGGCCAGCACGGTCTGGGAGACATTCAGGGTCCCGGAGTCCAGCATCGCACCGGCTGCGGCGTACCCGGATGTGAATTCAGCGGCCAGGCTCACGATGATGATGGACATGGCGTCCACCGGGATCAATGCGGATCCGATCCCCTTGGCAAGGCCTTTTCTGACCCACTCAAAGAACCCGATGCCTGATATCCACATGATGACGCAATACACGGGAAGAACGATTACCATGACCCGAAGTAATCGGTTAAGAAATTTTTTTCGGAGTTCCAGCAAAAGCCCATACCAATCCCTCTGCTTTCTCTCCCTGTCATTGTGAAAAGGTCTTCCAGGTTTCGGAAGAAAGAAGCGTCCATAGAACAATACCGCTGCCAACCGCAGGAGCGCTGCGCCGAAGGTCAGGCCCAGGTACAGGGCCCCGGCTCTCCCCGCAAGGGGCACCAGGATGAAGAAGGTGGTGGGCAGGTGAAGAAAAAAAGAGGGGAAGGTATTCAAGAGCACCCCCACAATCACCTGCTTCCGCTCGATCTTTCCCTCCCGGTAAAAGGACATGAGCATGGAGATGGATGAGGTGCCCGAGAAGAAGGCCGTTGTAAAGGCGGCTCCCACATGGTGATCCAGGTGCCCCCATTTCATGATGGGGCGGGCCATTACGGAAATTCGATCCGTCCACCCCGCCATCTCGACAAAGTAACCCACGGCCAGGCCGGCGGATATGAAAAGAGTGAGCCTCAACAGGGGGCGGACCACCCCATCCAGGAACGACCTGAAGTCCTGGAGAGATACACCGCCCGGCAGCGCTCCGGCGAGAAGACCGGCGAAGGCCGCGACCGCCAAGAGGGAGACCAGGACATAGGGGAGGTAAGAAATTTTCTTCTTCATCCCACACCTTTTTTCCTTACCAAGATGAGAGAAAGATAGGGAGGGGTCTTGTCCGGATATTTCCTTAAATCATACACGATCTCCTCCCCCTCGAGTCCGCAACGGGATACCAGGATGGACCCTGAGGTCAGACCCAGTTCTTCGAGGGCTTCCCTTATCTCCCTGAAATTTCGGTATACCTTGAGAATCACGACATTGTCGGTCGTGTGAATCACTTCCTTGAGCCTGTCTGCGCCCAGGGCCCCGGAAACCACGGTGAAGGACTCCTCCGCCTCCGCCAGGGAACGACAGGTTGCGGCCGTGGCGGCCTGGTAAGACGTGATGCCCGGAATCACGACGATGGGGATCTCGGGCGCCGCCTCCCGGATGGCCCCCGCCGTATATCCGAAGGTGCTGTAAGTGGTCGGATCCCCCAGGGTAACGAAGGCCGCGTCTTTGCCCGCAAGCAGGACGTCCAGGAGCCTCCGTCCGTTCTCCCGCCAGGCCTCCTTCAGGGTTTCCCTCCTGCGGGTCATGGGAAATCCGAGAAGTCTTACGGGGATGTCTTTCTTCAGGTATCGAGACACGATCTCAGCGGCCAAAGACCCCTCATTCTTGGTGCTGGACGCGGCGAACACGACATCCACCTTTCTCAAAATCCTTACGGCCTTCATGGTGACAAGCTCAGGGTCTCCGGGTCCCACCCCGATTCCATAAAACGTTCCCGTCTTCATCGGTTATCCGTCTCCTCTCCCCCGGCGGCGGGTTCGCCCGGCCCCTCAAACCGATCGGGATAAAGGATCCTCGCTATCTCCCGAATACCTTCCAGGAGTCTCAGGGTGGGTCTGGAAACGATCTTTTCATCCACCAGGTACACCTCTCCTTCCCGCACCGCCCTGATGGCCCTAAACCCAGGTTCTTCCATAATCTGCCGGATGGTGACAGGGTTCATGGTCCCATGCTGGGCTAGATAGACATCGATTTCATCACCATGGGATAGGATGCGTTCCTTCCCATAGGCCGCGATATTCGTCTGTCTCACCGTCCGGGCGTCACCGGCCACGTTGATCCCCCCTGCACTCTTGAGGACGAACATAGCGATCGAAGAGGGCGAAAAGGTTTTCATCTTGCTGTGGATGGCCTCGAAGTAGACCCGTTTTCGCAGTCCCGGGGGAACCGTATCCAAACGGGAAGCAACCCATTGGAGCCCCCTCTTGAATGTATCGATCATCCTCGCGGCCTCCCGCTCCCTGCCTGTCAGGGTCCCCAGTTCCTTCCAGTAGCGAAACATCTCTTCCACGCTCTTCGGTTGAATCGACACCACCCGTATACCGGCGCCCCTCAGCTTGGAGACCAGTCCGGGATACCCATGCTCGATCATGGGCCTGATGAGCACCAGGTCCGGCTTGGCGGCCAGTAATCTCTCCGGATCATCGTGGTAACTGAACAGGGGTTTCACCCCCGCCCCCGGCGGACAGGCCTCTTTCTTCGAGACCCCGATGATCTCCTTACGGAGACCGAGAGAAAACAGGTTCTCAGTGTGGGCGGGATACAGAGATATGATCCGCCTGTAAGGCCTCCCGGCGGGAAAGTCCCGTTCCGGCCCGGTCTCCGGCCCGCCTGCGTATCCGCTAAAGGGTAAAGCCAAAAGCAAAAGGAGGAAAACCGGGCACGGAAAATGAAGGGCCGGTCTTTTCATAACGTTCCCCTCCTCTTGAAGATCACATGCCGTGAACAGGTGGCGGCGTCAACCGTTACCCTGGCCTCCACGTTGAAAACTTCTCCGATGTTTTTTTCGCTCAGGACCTCGTCCGTATCTCCTTCCGCGAACACCCTGCCCCCTTTCATGAAAATGATTCGGTCCGAATACAGGGAGGCCAGGATCAGATCGTGCATTACGGCTACAACGGTGTGATTCTCCGCTCTCACCCTTTTCGATACGAGATCGAGAAGGTCGAGGGTAAACCGGATATCCATGTTAGACGTTGCCTCATCCAGGATCAGGACCGGAGTCCTCTGGGCAAGGGCGCGAGCGAACACCACGCGCTGCTTTTCCCCGCCGCTCAGCTCCGTGATGAGCTTGTCCCTGAAGCCATACACGCCGGTTTCCCTCATGACCTCCCCCACGATCCTCAGGTCTTCGCCGGAGGGGGCCTCGAATCGCTTGATGAAGGGATGCCGCCCCATCATCACTACCTCCTGGACGGTGAAATCGAAGTAGACCTGAAAGTCCTGGGGAACGAGCGCCACCATTCGGGCGAGGGCCCTTTTCCTGTAAGAATCCACCCTGCGCCCGCGAAACCGGATCGTGCCGGACGCTGGTCTTTTTCGACCGGTAAGGAGATCCACCAGGGTGGTCTTGCCGCATCCGTTCGGCCCTACGATCACATAGAAAAGCCCGGGATCGATGGTGAAGGAAAGGTGTTCCAGTACGGGCTCCCTGCCGTAGGAGAAGCAGACGTCTTCGACCTCAAACAGGGATTTTTCATGCATGGATCCCTCGAGTCCCCCTTTTTCTGAAGATGTAGCAGAAGAAGGGCCCGCCGATGAGCGCGGTCAACACCCCGATGGGGATCTCCCTCGGCAGTATGGCCCTCGTTATTGTATCAGCCGATAGCAACAAGATCGCTCCGGCCAGGGCCGAGGCGGGCAGAAGCTTCCTGTTGTCAGCGCCTGCCAGAAACCGCAGAAGGTGAGGGACAATGAGACCGACGAAACCGATGATCCCGGAGACGGATACGCAAACGGCCGTCATGAAAGAGGCCGCCACCAGCAGGGACATCCTCACCCTGCTCGATGAAACACCCAGTGAATCGGCGGCCCGGTCACCCAGGGAGATGATGTTCAAATCCCGGGCGAAATAGAGGGCCACCAAAAATCCGGCAAGCACGCAGGTCAGGGCAAGTAACACCTCGGGCCAGGTCTTGGAGGCGAAGCTCCCCATCAACCAGAATATGATGACCGAGACCTGCTCATCCGCCACGTATTTAAGAAAACTGATCCCCGCCGATAGGATGGCCGCCACGATGATCCCTGAAAGGATCAGGCTGTTGGAGGACATCTCGCCTTCAAAGGAGGACAGAAAGATCACCACCCCGAGCGTTCCCAGAGCCCCCAGGAAGGCGAAAAAGGGGACTGTGTATAGTCCGAGGAAGGAAAGGTTCAGGATGAGGGCGATGGAAGCACCAAAGGCCGCGCCGGCCGAAATGCCCAGAGTGTAAGGATCGGCAAGGGGATTGAGCAGGATCCCCTGAAACACCACCCCCGAAACTGAAAGGCCCGCACCCACCGCAGCTGCGGTGAGCACCCGGGGCAGCCTTACCTCCCAGATGACATAGGGAACGGCACCCTTCAAGTCCCGGAGCAGGGAATCATCGCCGCTGATCTTTGCGGCGATCGTCTTGATGACTCCCGGAAAGGGGATTTCCATGTACCCCATTGCGGTGGAAACCAGGATAACCAGCAGGAGTACGAAGGCCAGGAGCATGAAATGCCCGGCCTCCGTTTCCGGCGATCTCAAGCCGCCCCTGCTCCCGGGTTCTCCTAGAGAGATATCCCGTTCGCCCGAGCTGCATCCATCATGTGTCTGAGATAAATCTTTGCCCACTCCGGGTTTTCTCCCAGTCCTTGGATGACGCAGGTCACTCGGATGCCTTCCCTCTCAAAAACGCTCTTCCAGGAGTCCTCTTCGCTTCCTGCCATATCGTTCCTGGCATGATCTCCGGCCACGACCATGAAAGGCTTGAGGATCACCTTCCTTATCCCGGCGTGTTTCAAGGAAAAGAGGACATCTTCCCTGGAAGGGAAACCTTCCACCGTCCCCACGAAGATCCCGACACCGGGGTAGGTCTTTCGCATGACCTTCTGGAATTCTGCATAGACACCGGTGCTGTATGTCTCGTTCCCGTGACCCATATAGACGAGGGCGGCTCCCCTCTCCTTCGCCATTTCCACGTCGGCCCGAAGGGCCTTTGCCGCCTCCGCCATGTCCTCATGGTAGTCGGGTTCCGGCCCGTTCTTGCCGAGGGCCGGTCTGCCCGCCACCAGCTTTTCAAAGGGCCTGTACTTGGCCTTGATGGTCCGGATGCTGTTCAGTCCTCTGAGGTAGGAACAGAGGTCGGTATACTCCTCCCCGTCGTATATATGGGTCGACTGGACGATGATGGTTCGATAGCCTTCGTCCTGCAGTTCGGCGATGGCGGCCAGGGGCCCCTTGACGAACAAGACATCCCTTGGGATATCCGGGTGTTTCCCGATGAACTGTTTGTCTTTCTGCCGCTCGTGCCAGATGTTACGGATTATGTTGGAGGTGAAGGCGAGCCTGACCTCCAAGCCGGGAAAGGCCTTTTGGATCTGTTCCCGGATGTTCAAGATGCCATTCAGGGCCGAGGGGTAACTCGTTCCGAATGCCGCGAGTACGACCGCCCTTTTGTCCTTTTGCCCGCCCATAGCGAAAGAAGGGACGGCCATGGTCAAAGAAAGCATACACACCAGCACCATTACCAACATCTGCCTTTTCATTCCTTTTCCTCCTTGTTTTTTTGCCCTGGAATCCGGTGCGGGCCCCCTCGCATCATTCGTCCCTGCCCTGAGTGTGGCAGAAGAGGTCTTGGGATCGAATTCTTATCAGGATTATCTTCCTGGATCGGGCCAAGTTCCTTCCGCCGTTTCCGGACCGCTGCGGCCTTCGGGGAGGAATCGCGCCCCTTTCCTGCTTCAATACTCTCACCAGGCGGCCGGTTCCCCCAAAAAAAATCCCCGGATCGAATGAATCCGATCCGGGGATTTCCCTCTTTTATCCTCGAGATCCTTACAGCCGCGCCTCTTGTCCACGAAGGTCACGGTCCACATCCAGGCAGGTCTTCTGACTCTCGGATCATCCTACTTGCCGCGCCTTCCCATCAACCGCCCCGGGCATCTCCCAGAATGGCCGGGCGGATCAAGACAGTGGCACTTATGCGGCTTTCGTCCCCGATTACAGCGGCGGGCCCGCCCCCGATTCTCACGGGGTTCCCTGTTAGGCTCATAATGAGCACCTGAATGTATTTTTCTCTATAACAAGAAACCCCGGTCGAAATCAATTGAATTCTGACGGCTTCGTGAAAAGCCCGAAGGTCCGCCCTGGATGGTCCCATCACCCCCTATTCTTCCTTTTCGGACACCCCGGCCTCCTTAAAGGTGGCCATCTCGGAGAGAATTTTCGCCGCGGCCTCAATGATGAAAAAGGCCAGTACCGCTCCCGTCCCCTCTCCCAGGCGCATGTTCAGGTCCAGGATGGGCTCAAGGTTGAGGTGGGTCATCATGGCCCGGTGACCCGGTTCCGTGGATACATGCCCCGCGAACATGTACCGGCTGACACCCGGAGCCAGGGCTGCGGCCACCAGGGCTGCGGCCCCGGAAATAAACCCGTCCACCACGACGGGTATGCCGCTGGCAGCCGCTCCCAGCATAACCCCGGCAAGGCCTGCAATCTCGAACCCTCCCACTTTGCAGAGCACATCGATCGGGTCTTTAGGGTCGGGACGGTTCAAGGAGATAGCCTTTTCGATCACCCTGATCTTATGCTCGAGGCGCTTCTCATCGATGCCCGTTCCCCTGCCGGTGACCTCCCTTACCGGCTTGCCGGTTATCACCGAGCAGACGGCGGCGCTCGGGGTGGTATTACAGATCCCCATGTCCCCCGCGGCCACGATGTCAAGGCCTCTTTTCACCTCGGCCTCCAGGACCTCGATCCCGGTCTCCAGGGCCGCCAGGGCCTGCCCCTTGGTCATGGCCGGTCCCAGGGCCATGTTTTTCGTGCCCCTGTCGATCCTTCTGGACAGGAGCGCGGGGTGGGGCGGGATATCCGTGGCAACCCCCATGTCCACGACCACGACCCGGGCACCCGCATGGCGGGAAAGGACGTTGATACCGGCACCACCATTAAGGAAATTGAGCACCATCTGGGCCGTGACCTCCTGGGGCCATTCAACGATATTCTCCTCGATCACACCATGATCGCCTGCCATGACAATGACGGCCTTCTCTCTTATTACCGGCCGCTCCCTCCCCTGGATGCCGGCCAACCTGATGGAAATCTCCTCCAGCCTTCCCAGGCTTCCCTGGGGCTTAGTGAGTTGGTCCTGACGAATCCTGGCCCTTTCCATGGCCTCCCGGCTGGGTTCCTTGATGCTCGAGATGGTTCTGTCCAATTTGTCGGCCATTTTTCTTCTTCCTCCCTTTTTCGTTTTTTTCCTCCCGTCTTCTGCGGGTGATCCCTGCAACCTTTGAATCCTTGGGCCCTAATGAAAAAAAGGGCCCTGGCACATCCTGTGATGAGCCGGAGCCCTTTACCATCGAGTTCCGAGCAGAAAAGGCGCCAATAGGTCTTCTGGCTCTCCCCCCCTTTCGGCGGCCTTCCCATTCCCCTAAAGAGAAACAGTGACTCACAAGGCCGAAAGGGTTCCCCACATCTCCCTTCGGAACCTTGAAACCTTTGAAAAACGCCCCCTTTTGCTCAATTTCTGCGCCTGCCTGTGCCGGGCCTATCTGCCATTCCAAGGGGCAGGCAGGCACGGCAGACAGGTCAGACTCAAAATTGAACGTTTTTCAAAGGTCTCACCTTCAGAAAAACGCCCCTTTTTGGAGTGGGGAGGGATCACAGCGGCGGGACCGCGACGGATTCGCACCGTCTTCCCTTACATTGGCACCTTGTCACCCTTCTTTTGCCGAAATTTCCTACCAGGAGGGGATGGGATTGTCAACAGCTATTTCCCACCCCGGGTCTTGGCCGATAGGGCGTTTTTCAAAGGCCTCAAAGCGTGAAGAAGGGTACCCATGATCTCCCATTCATGATATATACCTAAATTGAACGTCTTTCAAAGGTCTCATAGCATATGTATATTTTTCAAATCATCAAATTTTGAAACGCTCAATTTAGGATATAATCAAAGTGCTTTCTTTCATCTCCAGTGGGTCATCCCTGGGAAGGTCGGCACTTCATTTTTTATCGGACCCGGGCCGGAAGAATCTACTGCCCGGAGCGGACAAAACCAGAAGATTGAAAGGAGCGTCACATGGGAATCCAACTGACCTGGTACGGACATGCCTGCTTCCTGGTTGAGACCGATGAAGCCCATCTTCTCATCGATCCTTTCCTTTCCGGAAATCCCACCGCCCCCATCGGTCCCGAGGAGATCCAGGCGGACTATGTTCTTGTATCCCACGGCCACGGGGACCACCTTGGGGATACCGTGGACATCGCCAGGCGAACCGGAGCTACGGTCATCTCCAATTTCGAGATTCACAACTGGCTTATCGGACAGGGGCTCGAAAAGGTCCATCCCCAGCATATCGGCGGCGGTTTTGATTATCCTTGGGGCCGGGTCAAATTGACCATCGCTCACCACGGCTCGGGACTCCCGGATGGAAGTTACGGGGGGAACCCATGTGGTTTTCTCCTCTATATCCAGGGGAAAAAGATCTACCATGCCTGCGATACAGGTCTCTTCTACGACATGAAGCTTATCGGTGAGGAGGGAATCGACCTGGCTATCCTGCCCATAGGAGACAACTTCACCATGGGCCCTGAAGATGCGCTTCGGGCCGTAAAACTGATCCAGCCGAAACAGGTCATCCCCATCCATTACAACACCTTCGACGTGATTCGGCAGGATCCCCAGGCCTGGAAAGAGAAGACAGAGAAGGAGACGGGCATACCCGTAACAGTGATGAACCCGGGAGAGCGGATCCGGCTTTGAGCCTCCCTTTCCCATTCCGGCGATTTCCAAAAGCCGCCTGCGCTCTGAATTTATCTGCTTCCGGATGGAGTGCGGATTCCTTACGGGCTCATATCTTCTGCAGGACGAATTCTGCTTACTCTTCTCCCGGGAGGTCCCTAGAGCAAAAACGGTAAAGGCGGCGGATCGGGTATTCCGATCCCTTTCAATTTCCTGAATCTTACGAGGGTCGGGCTTACCGAATATGCAAGATTCACAAGCATTCCCTATTTAAGGAGAGACATGAAGCTCCTATCCATCCTGCTGATCGTTGCGGTTTCAGTGCTGAACGTCACTCTCAACCTCATGCTCAAGAAAACGGCCGGCGGTGGGGGCGATCTCCTGCAGGTCCTGCTCTCCAACCGGTTTCTCGGGTGCCTGCTCATCGGGCTTCTCTCCTTCGCCTGTCTCTTCGCCCTTTACTCCACAGGGATAAACCTCTCACGTGGTATACTGATGATGGGGGCGATTTCGATCCTGGGCGGAAGCCTTTACGGGGTGGTCGTCTACCGGGAAAACCTGCATCCGAGCGAATGGGGCATCTTTTTACTTCTTGCTCTCTTGATCATATACCGGTGGTTTTCCAAAGGATGACACTTTTGTTTCTACCCAGGGAAACCTCATCCCCGTGGATCATGCAATCCCAGGGGCCTTCGAAAAAAACTGACCTAGATTTCACATGAATTTAATCAGCAACTGGTTCAAACATCACTTCTCGGATCCCCAGGTGGTCATCCTGGCACTCATGCTCGCGATCGGCGCCGCAGGCGTCCTGATGCTCGGGGACATTCTCGCACCGGTGCTCGCCAGCCTCATCATGGCCTACCTCTTGGAAGGCCTGGTGGATTTCCTGGAGCGGCGCAGGATCCCTCGATTGCTTGCAGTGGTTTTCGTGTTTCTGCTCTTCACCGGATTTCTTCTCTTCTTGCTGCTCGGCCTGTTCCCTCTCCTCTGGAGACAGATCGGGCAACTGGTCCATGAACTTCCCAACATGATTTCCTGGGTTCAACGGGAATTGATGCACCTGCCTGAACGCTTTCCCGGTTTCATATCCGAGCGGCAGGTCCTGGACCTGATCGCCGCCCTCCGCTCCGAATTAAGCTTTCTCGGCCAGAAGGTCCTCTCTTACTCCCTGGCCTCCGCACGGAGCCTCTTTACAATACTCGTTTATCTTTTCCTCGTTCCGCTCATGGTGTTTTTCTTCTTGAAAGACAAGAAACGCATCCTGGAATGGATCGGGGGTTTTCTTCCCAAAGAAAGGGGGATGGTTTCTGAAATTTGGCACGAAGTGGACACCCAGATTGGAAACTATGTGCGGGGGAAATGCTGGGAGATCCTCATCGTTTGGTCGGCCAGTTTCTTGACCTTCACCCTTCTTAAACTGCAATACGCTATGCTCTTGAGTCTTTTTGTGGGCCTCTCCGTCCTCATTCCTTACTTCGGTGCCGTTTTCATGGTCCTTCCCGTGGCATCCATGGCTTACTTCCAATGGGGGTGGAGTTCTCAGTTCGCATACACGGTCCTGGCCTATACGGTGATCCAGATACTGGATGGAAACGTGCTCGTGGCCATCCTTTTCTCGGAGGTCGTCAATCTCCACCCCGTGGCGATTATCGTGGCGGTCCTGGTTTTCGGCGGTACCATGGGTTTTTGGGGAGTATTTTTCGCCATTCCATTGGCCACCCTTGTCCAGGCCATTTTAAGGGCCTGGACAAGGAAAAGGAAAGGTCCTCAGGCCTCCCCGGACGCGATTTCAGAAAATCCCGAAGGTTTGGAAAAAGAAGAACCTTGACATTGCCAGGTTTCAACAAACTTCATGCCGCCACCGGGGACCCGGGGCTGGAGGGAGAGGCTGGCAGGCCGGGAAAAGCTAGAGGAAGGAAGCTGTCAGCAAAGCCCCTCAATCTTAGAAGGGAGTATTTCTTATACCATGAGACCTTTGAAAAACGTTCAATTTTGTTCAAGATCAAGCCACCGGCCCGTAAGGCCTACGCCCCGGAGGGGAAGACGAAAATTTTAACCATCCCGCTTAGAATACCAAGCGGCAGGCACCATACATTGAAGTATTTCGAGGATTAAACCCTGAGCCTGACGCCGCTTGTCCGCCGGCTGTCTGGCGGGCTTGTCACGCCGTAGCCATAGCGAAGGCGGAAGATTGGGCAAAAGGGGGCGTTTTTCAAAGATCTCACCATGACCATCATGAAAAAATATCCTTCAGTAAAGGAAATGTCCGGAAGCCAGCAGGTCCAATGGGTCAAGGACATCTTCTCCACCGTCACCGGAAAGTACGATTTCCTCAACCACCTCCTCAGCCTTAGAAGGGATATCGCTTGGCGGCGGCGTTGCGTCGAGAAGATGAGATTTCCCATGACCCGGCGTCTCCTGGACGTGGCCACGGGTACAGGGGACCTGGCTATCGAGGCGGTGAGAAGGCACCCCGGAATCGAGGCGGTGGGACTGGATTTTGTACGGGAAATGCTGGAAGTGGGACGAAGAAAGGCGGAAATGAAGGGGTACGGGAGATGTATCCGTCTTCTGGAGGCCGACGCCCTCCAGATGCCTTTCCGGGACAACGCGTTTGACGTGGTAGCAGTGGCCTTCGGCATCCGGAACATCCCGGAGAAAATCCACGCCCTGAAGGAAATGCGCCGGGTCGTCGTCCCGGGAGGCCAGGTCCTGGTTCTGGAATTCACCCTCCCCAAGACCCCATTCTTCAAGCCCCTATACCGCGTCTACCTCAACGCCCTCCTGCCTTTCCTGGCCCGTTTCTTCTCTCCCAACCCCGGCGCGTACACCTACCTGGCGGACTCGGTCATGAATTTTCCGGGGCCCGAGGCCTTCAAGGTCCTGATGAAGGAAGCGGGCCTTGTGAGGTTATCGGCCTATCCCCTCACCCTCGGGGTGACCTGGCTGTACCTGGGTCACAAACCCGGATGAAAAGCGAGGGCGCAAAGCGTGTGAAGGTTCAGGCATTACCCGCAATGGCTGTAACCACAATAGTGACAGGTCATGCACCCCTCAGCAAAGCTCAATGGCTGGCCGCACTCGGGGCACCCTGTGCCCAGTAAAGTGTTTTCCCTCTTCCCCCGCCTGCCTTCCTTCGGCCGGTCCTTCAGATACCGCCTTTCCAGGACCCTGCTGATGGCATCGGGAATAGAGAGGACCATGCCGTCCTTTTGAAAAACCGGATACTCGCCGCAGATCCCCTTTAGTTGGTCAACGATCTTGTCCACCGTGATGCCCGATCTCAGGGCGAGGGAGACCAGGCGCCCGATGGCCTCGGTCTTGGCCATCGTTGATTTTCCCGATTTTCCGATGGTGGCGAAGACCTCGAAGGGCCTGCCTTCGAACTCCGTTACGGTAACATAGAGATTCCCCATGCCTGTCGCGATCTTGGTGGTGAACCCTTCCAGGGTCTCCGGGCGTTCCTTGACAAGGGGAACCACCCCACCCACCCCGGGCTCCTCCCTTTTTTCGACGCTCAACACCTGGTTGGACTTGCTGCCGTCCCGGTAAATGGTGACACCCTTGCACCCCAGGCGGTATGCCAGCTCATAGACCTTCCGAACGTCATCGGGGGTGGCATCTCTGGGAAGGTTGACCGTTTTCGATACGGCGTTGTCCGTGTACTTCTGGAAGGCGGCCTGCATCCGGACATGCCACTCCGGAGACACGTCGTGGGCCGTGACAAAAACCGACTTGACCTCTTCAGGTATTCCCTCGATGTCTCGGAGACTTCCCGCCCGGGCGATCTCTTCCATGAGTTCCGGGGAATAGAATCCCATCTCCCGGGCCACCTTTTCGAAGTAAGGATTCGTCTCGGCCAGCTCGTCGTTGTCCATGACCCTGCGGACGAAGTGAAGGGCGAAGAGGGGTTCGATTCCGCTGGAGCACCCGGCGATGATACTCAGGGTACCGGTGGGAGCGATGGTCGTGGTGGTGGCGTTTCTGAACCGGGCATTCTTCATTTTCCTGAAAACACTTTTTTCGAAATTGGGGAAAACCCCCCTCTCCTCCGCCAGGATCCTGGAGGCCTCGTGGGACTCCTCCTGGATGAAGGACATGACCTCTTCCGCCACGGTGAGGGCCCTCTCCGAGTCGTAGGGGATGCGAAGCTGGTAAAGCATATCGGCAAAACCCATTACACCGAGCCCGATTTTGCGATTGCCCTTGGCCATTCGCTCGATTTCAGGAAGAGGATACAGAGACATGTCCACCACATTGTCCAGGAAGCGAACGGCGAGATGCACCGTCTCCTTGAGGGTCCCATAGTCGATCGCCGCCCCCCTTTCTCCCTCCCTGATAAACTTGGCCAGGTTGATGGAGCCCAGGTTACATGCCTCCATGGGCAACAGGGGCTGTTCGCCGCAAGGGTTCGTGCTCTCAATAGCCCCCAGATCCGGGGTGGGATTGTCCCGGTTGATCCTGTCCAGGAAGATGACACCGGGATCCCCGCTTTCCCATGCATGACGGACCAGGGCCTCGTAGACCTCCCTGGCTTTCAGTTGACCGGTCTTTCGGTTGTCCCGTGGGTCATAGAGATCATAGGATTCATCCCGGGACAGGGCCTCCATGAAGGCATCCGTCACGGCCACGGAGATGTTGAAATTGTTAAGGGTCTTGTGGTCCTTTTTGCAGGAGATGAACTCCATGATATCCGGGTGATCGATCCGTAGGACGGCCATGTTGGCCCCCCTGCGGGTGCCCCCCTGTTTGACCTGCTCGGTGGCGGTATTAAAGATCTTCATAAAGGAGACGGGCCCGGAGGCCACTCCCCCTGTGGTGCCCACCTTACTGTTTTTAGGCCGGAGCCTGGAAAAGGAAAAACCCGTTCCACCGCCCGACTTGTGTATCAGGGCCGCGTTCTTCAAGGCATCGAAGATGCCTTCCATACTGTCATCCACAGGGAGCACGAAACATGCAGCCAGTTGTCCCAGCTTCCGACCCGCGTTCATGAGGGTGGGTGAATTGGGGAGAAACAGGAAATCGGTCATCAACCGGTAGAAACGCTCTTCCATCTCCGGCACCCTCTCCGGATGACCGTATTTTTCCTCCGCCCTGGCGATGTGTTTCGCCACCCTTCGAAACATCTGCTCCGGGGTCTCTATCACACGGCCCTTGGCATCCTTCTTGAGGTAACGTCTTTCAAGAACCGTCCGGGCGTTTTCCGAGAGGACAGGCCCCTCTTTTCGAAGAAAGGGAGCGCTTTCCAGCTTCAAGGGGGTAGCCTTGCCGATACCGTACTCCGCAAGCTTATCCTCGATGATCCTTTCAAGTAAGGGTATGGTGAGGACCTGGAGTTCCCTTTTTCGGATTTCCTCTCGCAGGGAACGGCTGATATTCAGGGCCTGATCCGAGTCGAGAAGGTTTTCCCGCGTCAGCAGGTCTGAAAAGACGCGGTCGTCCCACTTGTAGGTTGCGAGGTCGAAGGTCTTCTCCTCGCCTTCCTTGATTTTCCTTTTCTGACCCATGACTTGCCCTCTATTGAGTACTCTCCCTTTCAGGATTACCGGAATATATAGGTAATTGATTATTCTATGGCACCAGATATGGTAGGTCAATAAAAATTCAGCCCTCTCTTATCCCTTCTTCCCTACACCCTGATTATCGAGTGTCCCGACGAATTTATGCTGGAAAAATCTTTCCATGATCCCTATGTTATAATCTTAGGAATCATGCTATAGAAAAATGATACCCCTTTAAATGCCATGTAAGAGTGAATTGGAGAGACCTTTGAAAAATGTTCAATTTTGTCCAAGGGTCAAGGAAGGCGAAAATTTTAACCGCAGGAATACATTGGAGTATTTCGAGGATTAAAATCTGAGTCTGACGCAGAGATTGGGCAAAAGGGGGCGTTTTTCAAAGGTCTCTTGGAGGCTGCCGGACGGGAAACACATCGAGAGGTTTCTCCATACTGGAATCTGAGAGGAGAGGGACATGACGATCTACCGGGTGACCTTCCAACCGGACGGAAAATCCATCGATATTGAAGAGGGAACGACGATTGCGGAAGCCGCCCAAAGGGCAGGTATTTACATCAATAATCTTTGCGGTGGCGAAGGCGTTTGCGGCGAATGCCGTGTCCAGATCTTGCAAGGATCGGCCGAAGCTGATGAAAGCTCTACGGCCTTCTTTTCCGAGAGCGAACTGGAGCAGGGTTTTGTCCTGGCCTGTCAGACGGAAATCCACGACAACCTGGAAGTCGAGATTCCCCCGGAATCCAGACTTGAGGAAGAACAGATCATGACCGAAGGAGAAGCACAGGCCGGCACCCCTTCCGATCAGCCGGACCAGGCCCTTTCTTTTTTCCCTCTTAAACCTCTGGCTCGAAAAATATATCTGGAGCTGCCAGAGCCGACCCTTGAAGACAATATCACCGACATTGAACGGATTTCCCGGGAACTCCGGCGAAAGCTGGGATGGCATTCCTACGACATTGATCTCTATTGCCTGCAAAACCTCTCGGACAGGCTCAGAGACAACGGCTGGAAGGTGACCACCACGGTGGTCAAGGACAAGGACAGATACCGCATACAGAAGATCGAGCCGTTAGACACCTCCACCAAGAATTTCGGCATCGCCGTGGACGTTGGAACCACGACGATCGTCGCCCAGCTCGTCGACCTGCGTTTGGGGTCCGTTCTGGGGGTGGAAGGCACCCATAATCTCCAGGCCCAATATGGAGAGGACGTGATCTCCCGGATGATCTTCGCTTGCAACAAGAACGGCCTCCAGCCCCTCCAGGAAGCCGTTGTAACCAACATTAACCAGTTGATAGAAAGCCTTACCCGAAAACAGGGACTGGAACCCGAGGATATCGGCATCGTCGTGGCGGCGGGCAACACCACCATGAGCCATTTTCTTCTGGGCCTGACCCCCTGTTTCATCCGGCTGGAGCCTTACGTCCCCACCGCCGACGTCTATCCCCAAATCCTGGCCCGGGATATCGGCATTCATATCCATCCGCGTGGGGTGCTGGAGACGCTTCCGAGCGTGGCCTCTTACGTTGGCGGGGACATTGTGGCCGGAGTCGTGGCTTGCGGCATCGCCGACCACGGGGAGGTACAGGCCCTGATCGATATCGGAACCAACGGGGAAATCGCCGTCGGCAACAATGAATGGTTGGTCTGTTGCTCGGCTTCGGCAGGCCCCTCATTCGAAGGAGGGGGCACCCGTTGCGGGATGCGGGCCATCCGGGGGGCCATTGAAAAGGTGGAGATCCTGGACGGCCGGGTCACCTACCAGACCATCGGCGGGGCCAAGCCTTTGGGGATTTGCGGATCAGGGCTCATCGACTGCATCTACGAACTCGTCAAAAACGGGATAATCGGGGCCGAAGGAAAATTCAACCAGGACCGGGAGGATCCCAGGCTGACTTACGAGGAGGGCATTCCTCAATATATCATCGCCTGGCCCGAAGAGACGGAAAAGGGAGAAGCAATCGTTTTCACGGAATCGGATATCGATAACCTTATCAAGTCGAAGGGATCGGTATTTGCGGCCATCAAGTCCCTGGTCGACTTCATCGGCCTGGGTTTCGACCAGTTGGAGACATTTTACGTGGCCGGAGGTTTCGGAAATTACCTCAATATCGCAAAGGCTATTGCCATCGGGCTGCTGCCGGACATTCCCCAGGAAAAGATCAAGTTCATCGGCAACAGCTCATTGACGGGGGCAAGAATGGCCCTTGTCTCGGAAGCGGCTTTTGAAAGATGCCTGGAGGTCTCCCGCTCCATGACCAACATTGAACTGTCCAATTACCAGCCTTATATGGACGAGTATATCGCCGCCCTTTTCCTACCTCACACCGACCGGAGACTGTTTCCTTCCGTTCGGTACTGACCAAAGAGGAGAGGATTTCACCAACGTATGAAGGAGGTAACGAGGTAACCGGCTTTGTTTTTCATGTCCATCCCCTGCCGCTGCAACAGGAGATGCCGGCTGATGACTGCCATCCATAACGTCTCCTTTTCCCCCGGGTTTTTTTCCGTTGACAAACAAAAGGGGAATGAATTATTAACTTTTTGAAATTCCAGACTTTAACTGAGATTGGGCAAAGTTAGGGATTTTGCGGGAGACTCCAACCAAAAACCTTTTCCCCCGGCCATGCCGGGGCAACTTGAACCCTGGTTGAACGCGCCATGATGAATTTACCCTTCCGTCCATTATGCGTGCTGTTTCTTTTATTGCCGTGCATGATCTTCCCAGCACCTGGGGAGGCCAATGCTCAGGAGCCGAAAAAGATCCTGAGCATTGAGGCCTACGATATGCTCAATACGGTCCCGGACACCTATCTTATCGACGTGAGGACCAGGGCGGAATACCAGTTCGTCGGCCATCCATACAAGGCCTACCTCTTCCCATACATGTTCTTTACGGGCCGATTCGTGAAAGAGAATGGACAGTCGGGCTACCTTCCGACCAAAAAAAACAAGGCGTTCATCGAACAGATCAGCAAGGTCTTCAAAAAAACGGACAACCTCCTCATCATCTCCCGGGACGGCACCCGGAGCGCCTTGGCCGCTAAAGAACTGGTCAATGCAGGCTTCAAAAAGGTATTCAACGTGGCTGACGGTTTCGAGGGTCCCGAGTTTCCCTCCTTCGAAGACGACAACCGGGACAAATTCTACCGGCAACTGGCCAAGAGCAACAATATTTACGGGTTTGGGCACCGGCGCCATTACGGATGGCAATTCTGGGGTCTTCCCTGGACTTACGAAATCGACGCCAAATACATCTACCCCCCGGATCTGGTGCAACCCAAGAAAAAATAGTCTATATCCGGTATTGGAAAGGATGAAAGCGATGGAATCCGAAGAACTGATTCAACTCATGGAGCAAGTGGAACAAAAAGGGATCGGCTGGGAAAAGGTCGAAGAAAAGATCAAGGTCTCCCATGATCTCTTGAAACTTTACGCCCGATCGGGGCCTGTGCCTGTCACTATCACCAAGGGGTTGAAAACCCTCCTCCAGGAGGAAGGCGAAGGAAAATAGACATGAGAGGGCCGTTAAAGGGGTCTTCTCAGGAATCCCGACATAAAAAGAGCGAGGAGGGTCTTTCCATCCTGGATTCGACCCTCCCTGACCAAGACCTCCAAGGCTTCGGCACCGATCGGCTCCACAGAAGTGATCTCCCTCTCATCAATGGTTCTTTCCACCTGTTCGAGATTATACCCACAGTAAAGATGGATCCGTTCGTTTGAGTACCCGATGGCTGGTGCATAGGTATAAAGATACTCGATCCTTCCGGCTTCGTACCCTGTCTCCTCCCTTAATTCCCGGCGGATACAATCCTCCGGCCTCTCCCCCGGGTCGACCTTTCCGGCCGGGATTTCCAGGGTCTCGCGTCCCAAGGCGTACCGAAACTGCCTGACCATGAGAATCTTCTTCTCTGAGAGAAAGGGGACCACAGCCCCCGCCTCGGGATGATCTATCTTGATCCTCTTGCCGGTCGCTCCGTTCCGCAGGCGAACCTCGTCCAGGGCCACGGTGAAGCTATGGGTGCTTAGCGTTCCCAGGGTGGTGATTTTTTTCTCCATATCTGCAGATTACTTTCTCTCCTAAAAGGTTTTCCATCTCCCTGATCATATCGGCACTGGGCGATACCTTGAAAAAGGGCGCCGATACCACAAAGACTCTGCCTTCACCCGGATCCACCCTGAAAAGGACATTGGACTCACCGGGGTACTTAAAAAGAATCTCTTTGACCTCCTCCAGGTTCTCCCTCTTAAGGACCGGCTGTCGGAGCGTTAATTCCACCACCTTTACAGCGTCCTGGCGGGCCCTATCCATGGAGAGGATTTCCTGGGCGATGATCTTCGCCGAATTTTCCTCCACCTCCGCCGTGCCCCGGATCAGTAACGGGTCCTCGCTCTTCAGCAGATGGGTGTAATGGTTGAAGGTATCGGGGAAAATTACCACCTCAACGGAACCGGTGGGGTCCTCGAAAGACAGAACCGCCATCTTGTCTCCCTTTTTCGTCCGTTTGATCTTGATCTTTTCAATGACACCGGCCACGTCCACCTTGCTCTTGTCCGGGAGGTTCGGAAGCTCCTGGATGGAGCAGCTTGCGAGTCGGCTGACTTCTTCCGTGTATCGATCCAGTGGATGGCCGGTGATGTAAAAACCCAGGGCCTCTTTTTCCCTCCTCAGCCTCTCCTTCTCACCCCAAGGCTCAGCCTCGGGAAGATCCAATGTGCCGCACCCATTGAGTTCATCCTTGCTGAGGGCCGAAAAGATGCTCAGCTGGCTGGTGTCGTGATTCGCGCTGCAGAACCGGGTGACCCGGTCCAGTGAAGCAAAGAGCCTGGCCCTTTCTATTCCTGTGAAGTCGAAGGCGCCGCACTGCACAAGCCCTTCCAGGACTCTCCTGTTGACCTTGCTCCCATCCACCCTGTTACAAAAATCCACCAAGTCTTTGAAGGGTCCCCCCCGGCTCCGTTCCTCGATGATGGATTCCACGGCTTTGAGCCCCACGTTCTTTACAGCCGCCAACCCGAATCGGATGCTCTCCCCGACCACCGCAAAATCGGCCTGACTCTCGTTGAGGTCGGGGGGGAGGATCGGGATGCCCATCTCACGGCACTCGGCGATGTTCTTGATGGTTTTATCCTGGTTCCCCATGTCCTGGGTCAACAATGCAGCCATGAATTCCACGGGGTAGTGGGCCTTCAGGTAGGCGGTCTGATAGGCGATGAGGGCATAGGCCGCCGAGTGGGACTTGTTGAAGCCGTATCCTCCGAATTTGTCGATGAGGTCGAAGAGGGTCTCAGCGGTCTTGGGATCCACCCCGTTACGGCTCGCTCCCTCGATGAACCGCTCCCTGTGTCTGGCCATGACTTCCGGTTTTTTCTTACCGATGGCCTTCCTCAACTCATCGGCCTCCGCCATGGTGTAATTCGCCAGGACCTGGCCGATCTTCATGACCTGCTCCTGGTATAAAATCACCCCGTAGGTTTCCTTCAAGATGGGTTCGAGTTGAGGGAGCATATAGGTGATCTTCTTTGAACCGTGCTTTCCGCCGATGAAATCTTCCACCATGTTGCTCCCCAGGGGACCGGGACGGTAAAGGGCCACCAGGGCCACCAGGTCTTCGAAGACCTCGGGCCGGAGACGGCGGAGCAGTTCCTTCATCCCGGAACTTTCCAGCTGAAAGACACCGGTGGTTCTCCCTTCACTGCATAGCCGGTAGGTAGCCTCATCCTCCAGGGAAAGCTTGTCGATGTCCAGCCGCACCCCCTTGTTTTTCTCGATCAGGTCAAGGGCCTGGCGGATGACCGTGAGGGTCTTGAGGCCGAGAAAGTCAAACTTGATGAGACCCAGCATCTCAATCTGATCCATGGTGAACTGGGTCATGATTTCATCGTTGGCCCCCTTGAAGAGAGGCAGGTATTCAACCAGGGGTCGGTCGGAAATCACGACACCCGAAGCATGGGTTGAAGCGTGCCGGGAGAGGCCCTCAAGAGAACGGGCGATCCTTAGGAGCCGTTTGTGGGACTCTTCCCCCTCTTCCAGCTTCCTGAGCTCCGGCTCTTCTTTCATGGCCTTTTCCAGGCTCACGTTGGGACCGGCGGGAACCATCTTGGCGATCCGATCCACCTCTCCATAAGGAATATTCAGGACGCGTCCCACGTCCCGGATTACGGCCCTGGCCTTCATGGTCCCGAAAGTAATGATCTGGCCCACGTTTTCCCTGCCGTATTTCTCCGCCACATAGTGGATCACTTCGTCCCTGCCCTTGATACAGAAGTCGATGTCGATATCCGGCATGCTGATCCGCTGGGGATTCAGGAATCTTTCGAAGATCAGCCCGTATTTCAAGGGATCGATGTTGGTGATAGTGAGGCAATAAGCCACCAGGGACCCTGCAGCGGACCCCCTTCCCGGCCCTACCGGGATGTTATGGCGCCTGGCGTAATCGATGAAATCTGCGACAATAAGAAAATAGCCGGAAAATCCCATCCGGATGATGATATCCAGTTCGTACTCGAGCCTGTCCCGGTATTCCCCCACGGTTTCCTCTGAAAGAGGCCCCTCCTCCTCGGCTTCCTTCCGGGCAAGCCTCCTCTGCAGTCCCTTGCGGGCCTCTTCCGCCAGCATATCGTTCAGGCTGGTTCCCTCCGGCACCTGGAATACTGGAGGCTTGTAATTGCCGAATTCCATCTCGTAGTGACAACGCTTCGCAATATCGATGGTATTATCCAAGGCCTCGGAGAAGTCTTCATCCCCGAAGGAAGAAATCATCTCCTCCCTAGATTTGAAATAGAATTCGTCGTTGGAAAACTTCAGGCGATTCGGATCTTCCAGGGTCTTTCCCGTCTGGATACAGAGCAGGGCGTCATGGGCCTGTGCATCTTCCCTCTCGAGGTAATGGCAATCGTTCGTCGCGGCGAGGGGAAGGGAAAGTTCCCGCCCCAGTTCCCTGAGGACCTTGTTGACCTCCTGTTGTTCGGGGAGCATGTTGGCCTGGACTTCAAGGTAAAACCGCTCCTTGTCAAAAATAGAAGCCAACTCTCTGGCCTTCTCCCTGGCCTGATCAATGCGGCCCCTATTGATCAGATAGGCCACCTCTCCTTTCAAGCAGGCTGAAAGGGCCAGGAGCCCGGCGTTGTATTGCCTGAGCAATTCCATGTCCACGCGGGGATGGTAATAGAATCCCTCCAGGTGCCCGAGGGTGACGAGCCTGCACAGGTTTCGGTACCCCTCATCGTTCATCACGAGAAGGACAAGGTGATAGGCATTCGGCCCCCCGTCCCGGTAATGGGTCCGATCCCTGCGGTCCCCGGGGGCTACATAAACTTCACAGCCCAGGATGGGCTTTACGGTCGTCTTTGAAGCCTCCCGGAACAATTGGACGGCACCGAACATATTGCCGTGGTCCGTAACGGCCACGGCCTCCATCCCCAGGGCGGCGGATTTCTTGAGGAGTTGCTTGATCCGGATCGCCCCGTCAAGAAGACTGTATTCGGTATGGACATGAAGATGGGTGAAATTTGAAGTTTGATTCACTTCCTTACCTGGTATTCGATTGGTCGTCATCCTCGCCGATTTGGGGATTGTTTGGTTTCAGTCAAGTATGATACGGTAAGATTCGATTATCGATCAAGCCCCTTTTCCAGGGGGTGGTGAGGGAACCGCCGGGACACCGGAGTCCCGCAATGGGGCGTGACCTTTGAGAAATGCCCGTTTTTCAGAGGGTTCGGGGCGAAGCATCCGGCTAGATCCCCCTTATGGAAGGCCCCAAAGAGAGACCTTTGAAAAACGTTCGATTTTGTTCAAGATCAAGGAAGACGAAAATTTTAACCACAGGAATACATTGAGTATTTCGAGGATTAAAATTTGAGTCTGACCTGTCTGCCGTGCCTGCCTGCCCCTTGGAATGGCAGATAGGCCCGGCACAGGCAGGCGCAGAAATTGAGCAAAAGGGGGCGTTTTTCAAAGGT